>NZ_CAXBVX010000071.1:0-11002 GCF_963979125.1 uncultured Candidatus Puniceispirillum sp. | reverse complement strand
CGGAATAGCCGAGAACAGGTTGGTAATAACAGTCGCACCCCAGAAGCTCATCTGACCCCATGGCAAAACATATCCCATGAAAGCAGTTGCCATCATAAGTAAGAAAATTATCACACCTAATATCCACAAAAGCTCTCGTGGTGCTTTATACGAACCGTAATAAAGTCCCCGCATAATATGCAGATAAACAACTATGAAAAAGAAGCTAGCCGTATTCATATGGATATAGCGGATCATCCAACCGTGGTTAACATCACGCATGATGCGTTCAACAGAGTCAAAAGCATAATCAATGTGAGGCGTATAGTTCATTGATAAAACAATGCCTGTTGCTATCATTATCGTTAATGACAAACCGGCAAGACTTCCAAAGTTCCACATATAATTTAGGTTTTTGGGTGTTGGGTAGTCGTGAGCTGTATGATCGAGCATTGAGAACACGGGCAAACGATGGTCAATCCATCGTACAACCGGATTTGAAAATTTATCAGCAGACATTGCTATTATACCTCCAGAAGACTTGATAGATTAACCGATACGGATGACCGAGTCGGAAAGAAATGTGTAAGGCGGCACTTCAAGATTAGTCGGTGCCGGACCTTTGCGGATACGCCCTGATGTATCATAGTGCGATCCATGGCATGGGCAGAACCAACCATCATAATCACCACGCACTTCACCTGTTTTCTGACCAAGCGGAACACAACCAAGATGCGTACAGACGCCAACGACAACAAGTAACTCAGGCCGCTGGACACGCGCATCATCTGGCTGTGGGTCACGCAGGTCATCTCCATTTGCGGTTTCAGCACGGGCAATTTCATCAGCCGTACGGTGCCTTACAAAAACTGGCTTGCCACGCCATTTGACAGTGATCGACTGACCTTCGGCAATTTTCGAGATATCGACTTCGGTATTGGCAAGCGCCAATGTATCTGCTGCCGGGTTCATCTGATCAATTAGCGGCCACGCAACGGCGGCGGCACCAACCGCGCCCATCGCATAGGTCGCTACTACAATGAAATCGCGACGCTCCGGATCTTGCAGACCCTTGGTATCTGGTGTCGATTTTGTCATTCTATCCTCTACAACTGTTAACCCCTATTAAGGGCCCTGCCTCCTAGCAGCAGTTCCGGGCACAATTTCACCCAAATCTTGCCGTGTTTTACACGGTAACGCGTCAGTTTCATACCCTCTTTTTATCTGTTTTTATACAAAAACAGCCTATATTTCAGTGGTGATAGATTTCACCTTATGGCCACCGCACCTCTGGCGGCATGCTCATTAGAATCGCCTCAATATTCCCACCTGTTTTCAAGCCGAACAATGTTCCGCGATCATAGAGCAAATTGAACTCTACATAACGTCCACGCCGGATTAACTGTTCGTGTCGTTCGGCATCGCTCCATGGCTGATTCATAGTTGCTTCGACAATAGCGCTGTATCCATCCTTGAAAGCAAGGCCAACATCCCTCGTAAAGGCGAAATCGGCGTCCCAGTTACCCGTATCCAGATTGTCATAAAATATTCCACCAGCGCCACGCGGTTCATCACGATGCGGCAGATAGAAATAGTCATCACACCATTTCTTATATTTAGGATAATAGTCAGGATCATGCGCGTCACAGGCAGATTGCATCGCCGAATGAAACTTCGCCGCACTACCCTCATCAGGTAAAAGTGGGGTTAAATCGCCGCCACCACCAAACCAGCTTTTGCTTGTCGAAATAAAGCGTGTATTCATGTGGGCCGCTGGCACATGCGGATTACGCATATGGGCGACAATCGAAATGCCAGACGCCCAGAAATCACCTGTGGTTTCGGCACCTGGAATTTTGCTACGAAACTCATCAGAAAAAACGCCATGCACAGTTGAAATATTAACGCCAACTTTTTCAAATACGCGGCCATGCATGATGCTCATCTCACCGCCGCCACCGCCTTCACGGTGCCATGTCTTGCGCTCAAAACGGCCAGATTCTTGATCGGGCGCAATGATACATTTATCCTCAATAGCTTCAAACTGCGAACAGATATTGTCACGCAACGAAGCAAACCAAGCACCAGTTGCCTGCTTTCTGTCATCCAAAACGGTGTTTGTATGCCCATTCATCTGCACATCAAGACCCTATATCTTCGCCAATAGGTCATATTTGCCAAGCGTAAAACCTGAAGCGACCCATAGCTTTTGTAGCTTGATTAGAATTTCGCCACAGACAGGCCCATTGTCAACGCCATGCGACAATAAGTCTGCCCCCGTAACCGGACAGATCGGTGCCACCCAGCTTTGCAATTCATCCCAGCGTGTAACCGAAAAGCGTGCCTGTGCCCGCCGCGTTTTTACCGCATAGATAGCCGCTGAATCATCGCCTAAAAACCAAGCTGCCTGTTGCCATTTGTCACCTGCTAGATCAGGCAAAGCGGTATCAATATCCCGATCCATTGCCTGTAGGCGACGTGTTTCTGACTTGCTAAGGCGAAGGCGTGTTGCCAATGATGCCGTTGTACCCACAGGCATAATGCTTGCCAGCCCAATCAGCCAGTCAGCCCGATCAGGCGCATCATCAGGGGCAAGATGATGGGTGTTGAAATCGACATCACAAGCAGCTTTGGCAAGCCCTGTAGTCTGCATCAGGTTGCACGCGGTTGCCGCACCATCTGCCACAAGAATCAGTTCCATTTCGCTGCGCACCCGCTCACTAGATAGATTTTGAGCCAAATCCGCATTGCGCTGTAATGCCGCAAGCGCATCAGCATCAATATTTCCATGCCCAAACCGATATAAAAACCGGCAATAGCGCATCATACGAAGCGCATCTTCGCGGACGCGTTGGTCAGCATCGCCAACAAAGCGCAAACAGCCCTGTTGCAAATCTGCCTGCCCATTCAGCGGATCAAATAATGCCCCTGCCGCATTCATATAGATTGCATTGATGGTAAAATCGCGTCGCCGTGCATCTTCCAGCCAGTCGGGGCTATGGCTTACTTTTGCATGGCGTCCATCAGTCTCGGTATCCAGCCTTGTATGTGTGACCTCGATCTTGGTTTTGTCCTGTAGCACCGTGATCGTGCCATGTGACAGACCCGTATGAATCACCCTCAGGCCAGCCTGTTCAAGATCACTGGCGAATGTTTCAATGGGCATATTGACTGCCATATCAATATCACCAACGGATATGCCAGCCAGCCAGTCACGCACGGCGCCACCAACAATCCGCGCTTCGCCGCCCGCTTTGCCCGCTATGTCAAAGATTTGAAGAACAAGCGATTGATTGGCAAATGGTGGCAATGACCGCGGCGCAGAATTTATATCTGATGGTGCCAAACATGGCTGTCTAGTTATCATTATCTTCAAAGCTACCAGAACTAATCACGCCATCTTTAATAACAGCAGGGCTGTAGCTTGTGCCCGGGGTGCCTGCCCCGCCTTCAAGAGCGATAACACCGATGAAAAATACAGCTAAACCAGTTAGGCCGCCGATGATGTAAGATGTTGATATCTTAATGTCACTGGGATCAAGCCCCGCCTTTACTGCACGGCGACGTTGCCACGCTTTGACCAAGCTCATCACAATAATGGCTGCACCAAGCGCAGATAGAATAATCAGATATCGCCGCATTAACCTGTTCCTTTTTGCCCTTGAATATGCAACCTGTCGGACAATTCGACGATGATGGCCGCTGAAAGTCCCCATATATAATGGGTTGGATGATCTATAACCCAAGTTTGTCGTGCAACACCATCACGTTCATGTATTTGTCGCCTGTAATTCTGACGATCTAGCATATGATCAAGCGGTAATAGCAAAATATCATCGACCTCAGCCGGATCAGGCGAGAGCATCACTTGGGCACCCTCGTCACGTCCGATCATACCGACAATTGGCGCGACAATAAAGCCCGCAGGACTTCGTAGAACCGAAAGTGACCCAAGTATGGTCACGTGATCAGGTTTTAATGCCACTTCCTCATGCGCTTCGCGCAAAGCGGCATCAACCGGCGTGGCATCATGTGTTTCAATTTTGCCGCCGGGAAAACTGATCTGTCCTGCGTGAGTGGCCAAATGCGGCGCGCGGCGCGTCATGAGAATATGCAAGCTATGCTGATGCTTGATTAAACCCACCAGCACCGCCGCCGGCCTGTCGGTTGCGAGCGCGGATTCGGACATATCCTTGATATCGCCGTTCATATGGTGCGGCGGCGTCAGCACCGATGTAATTTTTGCTAGATCACCCATAACGATCAATCCATAAGCGGAAAAAAGCTACCCGCACTCCAAACACCCAGACGGCCATCATCGTCCGATTCAGCCAGTGCCGCCAATTCGTAATAAACAGGCCGGCTCAGTTTGGCATCAAGCCGGTCTCTGATCGTGACATAGGGGCGCGCATCACCATCCTCGGCTGTTTGCATTCGTAGCTTATGATCATTATCGATGCGCACAATATCACCGACATTCGTTGTGAGTTTCAATTCACGGTCTATCCCCTGTCCAGTTACCGCGAGGGCAATGCCAATAAATGGGGCATCTTCAACCGTTATTTGCCCGCGTTCAACCGGCGTAACCAACCAGAATGTGCCATCTTCATACCGTTGAAGCACCGATGCAAACAACCGCACCAAGCCCTGACGCCCAATAAGACCACCTTCATGAAACCAAGTGCCGTCAGCCGCAATACGAATATCGAATTGCTGCGGCGTTAACCGGTTAATTTTTTCAAGCGAACTTTGCGTTTTTGTAATGTCAGACGGGGTTTTAGCCATGCGACATAATATCAGGATTTTACCATCATAAAAATTATTTTTAAGTCGCTAACCTTTTGTAAATCTTTTTCTGAGATAATACAGCCTTGAGATAGAAAAAATGATGTTTAAGCATTGTTTTAATTCGCTTTTTATTATTTGAGGCAATGTGTTGAAACTGTGCGAATAGACTGTACGAATACTGGGATGGAACAAAGATTAATCAAAAAACGTGTCATTAAAATTGAAAAACACGTTCTAGAGGGTAAAAATCTGCTTGGCCAGATTCTGTTGTTAAAATCATGAGAAAAGTGATGCGTTCAGAAATTCTGATAAACAAAAAGGGGATCGTCCAGTCATCAGCAGGCGATGCCCCGCCAGAAGGCGGTGTATGTGTTATCCGCACCAATCAGGAATATTCAATTACCTTTGATGATAAACCGTCACCATCTGCGCTGATTAGTCTTATTCGTACATTAAGATCGGCTTCTGGAGCGATGATTTTGACTGGTAAACACCTCAACGAAAACCACCCAACCCCGCAAAATGCCTTTATCACAATTGCCCGCATGGCATTGCACACTATTGAAAATGAGCCAGATGCCAAATTCAAAAGCCAGCTTGACCTTTTTTCTATGACCCATTCAGGCAACCATCAGCTTCCCGAAGCCTTAATGCCACTGGCGCGCCTGAATCTGCTTGGCAAAGACGTGCCATCCGCGTTGATGCAGGTGGTGAATGCCAACATAGATAATCTGGTTTCAATCGGACAGACAATGTCGATGCGATTATGCTTTCTATCTTTACCGCAAAGTTTTTTATGGCCAGAGGTAACAATACAAAAAGGCGATACGCTTGATGAATGTTTCCCCAAAGATACAGAATATTGGCTCAGTGTAATATATGAAACGGCTTTTGCCCTGAAATTACCCCTGTATCATCATGGCATCATCAAAATGTCAGGAATTATGCCTGACGACACGCATCTTCCATTCCATCGTCTAATCTATCCCCTCGCCCCCATATCAGACCGCCCGCATAATTATCGTGTTCTCAGCGTTGCCTGTGTCACCGACCCTGATAATGCGCCCATCATCTGACCTATCTAATCACTTCAAAAGCCAAGAAAAGCCTAGCGTATTAAAAACAAAGCATTTTTTATGTAGCCTTTAACGGATAAGTAACCTTTTTAAGATACATTAGAAAACGAATAGAGATACGTCGCCATATCTTGGACTTTAATTCACTAGGAGGAAAATTCATGGCTCGCTTACCCGACTTGGAAACAGAGCAGTCAAAGGCAACAACGATTTTGCGTGCTATGGGCAATTCTAAACGTTTGCGTATTCTCAACGAACTTGCCGATGGACAAGAACGTTCAGTGTCTGAACTTGAGGAAATCATCGCTACACTTAGTCAATCAGCATTATCACAACATCTTGGTCGCTTGCGACGGGCAAATATTGTGCGTACACGCCGCGCCTCACAAACCATCTATTACTCGATAGAGGATGCTGATGTTCTTCGTATTCTACGTTTGCTTACGCATATCTATATAGATGATCCTGCGATGAAGAAAACTAGACACTAACAAATTGTATAATGTATATATTATATCATATACTCAGCCTTCGTTCTTGAAAGCTGGGTAACGTCATGTTGCCTTGGATGCGTCCAAACTGAGGTCAAAAGTAAATAACGCCCCAAAACCGGTATAATTTGAGTTGAATAGCATTCTTATTTGTGCAAAACGGTGTTTCAAGAGAGGGTTAAGGCGGATTTAATCATCATCTCTGTTCATAAGCACATGATCTGGCGTTACATATAAATGTATATTTATCTACCCATTGCGGAAATTTCGATGCATATCGGGATCATTATTGGTCTTGGTGGCGGAGTCGGCTTTTTATCAGGACTTTTTGGTGTCGGCGGCGGTTTCCTTATGACGCCCCTGTTGATTTTCTTTGGTGTGCCGCCAGTTGTGGCTGTGGCTACCGAAGCTAATCAGATTGTCGCCTCTTCAGTTTCAGGCGTGCTGGCACATATGCGACGAAGCAATGTCGATTTCAAAATGGGAACCATTCTTCTTATTGGTGGTGTTATCGGCTCAACACTTGGCGTGTTTCTTTTCGCGCTCCTGCGTGAACTTGGCCAGATTGATCTGGTTATCAAACTTTCCTATGTCGTCCTACTGGGCATCGTTGGCAGCCTGATGCTTGCCGAAAGTGTGCGTGCCATTCTGCGCACACGCCAGCCTGGCGCGGCGCGCGGCAAGCTGCATCAGCATAACTGGCTTCATGGCCTGCCATTCAAAATGCGGTTTCGCCGCTCGAAGCTCTATATTTCAGCCTTACTTCCTCTGGGTATCGGCGCTTTTGTTGGTGTTCTAGCTGCTATTATGGGGGTTGGGGGTGGCTTTATTATGGTGCCCGCAATGATCTATATCCTTGGCATGCCAACGGCTGTCGTGGTGGGCACATCGCTGTTCCAGATTATCTTTGTTACAGCCAACGTGACAATTTTGCAGTCTGTTCAGACGCAAACTGTTGATTTTGTGCTTGCTGGCCTGTTGCTGTTCGGGGCGGTTATTGGCGCGCAGTTTGGTACCCGTGCTGGCGCAAAATTGCGCGGTGAACAGTTGCGCGGCCTTCTTGCGCTGATGGTGATTGCTGTCTGTGTAAAGCTGGGCTTTGATCTGGCTTTGCATCCCGCCAGCCTCTATTCGGTGGAGTTGCTGAAATGATAAGACATTCCCATCATAATCACAGCGCATCTATCCGCATGACCTTTATACTGTGGCTTTTGACATTTGTATCTATCAGCTTTGGTGCGCATGAAGTTAGCGCACGTGATGCCCAGCTTGTTGCCGATTTATCGGAAAATTCGGTTTCGATAGAAAGTGATTTTCATGGTACCGAGCTATTGCTATTTGGTGCCATCGACGGCATGCAAGGCGACGATATCATTATCGTTGTGCGTGGACCCGATGTCAAAATTGCCCAACGCCGCAAAAGCAAGGTGGCTGGCATCTGGATCAATGTCGAAACAAATATCTGGACCAAGACACCAAGCTTTTATCAGATTTTGGCAACACGTGACCTTGCCAAGATTGCCGACGAGGACACTTTGCAAACCCTTGGCGTTGGCGCGCATAATCTGGCATTGCAGATTGCGCCCGAAAAAGATCCGATTGAAACAGGCCTGCCTATGCCAACTGTGAATGGCATGGTTGGCGAACTGACCGCAAATATGAGCAAAATTGGACTCTGGGGCGCCAAAATAGATACCATAACCCTCAAGGAAGGGGCTTTGTTTCGAAGTGTAATTGACCTGCCATCGAATGTGCTTTCAGGCCTGTATGATGTCAGAATCATCCATATGCGTGACGGCATGGTGTTAAGCGAAGACAATGCCAGCATCACCATTAATAAAGGTGGGCTCAGCGCCACAATTTATAATATGGCACATCAATATTCGTTCTTTTATGGATTATTTGCCGTTATTTTTGCTATTGCCGCGGGGTGGCTTGCCGCAGCTTTGTTCCGCAAAAAATAAAATGTCTTTCATGAATGCGTCTGAACTGGCTACTTCAACAACCACTAGTCAAATTCCATAACTGCATGTAATCTTCGGCGTGGCTTTTGAGATGATTAAGCCACCTGTTTCCTTGGAGGTAACCTTGGCTAAAACTAAAAAGAAACAAGATCCTGTTTTTCTTGTGGTCGTTGATGATAGTGAGGAAATGCATCAGGCATTGCAATTTGCCTGTGGTCGCGCCGAAGCGGTAGGTGGCAAAGTTGCTTTGCTATATTGTATAGCCCCATCCGAATTTGAGTATTTTGCTGGGGTTGGTGAATTAATGCGCGCTGAAGCGCGTGAAGCGGCAGAAGAAAAAATGTCAATTCACGCTGAATATGTTCAAAAGCTTACCAACAGCACGCCGATACTTTATGTCCGTGAAGGCGATATTCGTGATGAACTGCTAAGCCTTATCCGTGAGGAAACAGATATAAGCCTGCTTGTCCTTGGTGCCGATACAAATTCCGAAACGGCTGGACCTCTAATTTCTTTCATGGTTGCCCGTGGAGCTTCAGATTGCCGCGTGCCGATTACGGTTGTCCCCGGCAACTTAACTGACGAACAGATTGACGCCCTTTTCTAGGCTCGCTAACAAGGATTATCTTATGCGCACTTTTTTTGTATCCCTAATTGGAATTGGATTTTTATTGATGAGTAATCAGAATGACGCCGTAGCTGGTGAAACAATGCTTCTTGAAACAAGTCAGGGACAAGTCGAAATCACCATGTTACCTGACGTGGCTCCACAACATGTCGCCCGTATTACCGAGTTGGTAAATGACGGATTTTATGATGGCATTATCTTTCACCGTGTGATTCCAGGTTTTATGGCACAAACAGGTGATCCAACAGGCACTGGCATGGGTGGATCAGGGGCAAATCTTGACGCTGAGTTTACCGATTACCAATATCGGGAAGGTACTGTCGGTATGGCGCGTGCAATGAATCCAAACAGTGCTGATAGCCAGTTTTTCATCTGTTTCGACGGATGTGGCCATTTGACCGGACAATATACCGTGTGGGGTCAGGTCGAACGTGGCATGGATATAGTGAAAAAGCTGGCAGTTGGCGAACCACCAGCAACACCAGATAGAATCGTTTCAGCACGCATGCTTGACTAGGCCACTGGCCTTACGGTACGGGGTCGGGACGAAAAATAAACAATAATCCCGACCCATATCAGCCCAAATGTCGTTGCGTCTGCCACGATGAAGGGGGCGTCATATATAAAGACGCCTATCGTGAGCTGGGTTGTGGGATTAAAATAGAATAGCAAGCTTGCCATGGTCATGGTCAGTGCGCGGTTACCTGCATGAAAGAAAAGCAGAGGCAGAATTGTCAAAATACCTGCCATAACAGCCAACATTATGTTGATAGCACCGCCACCAAAAAAGATGGGCGTACCTTGATGAACCAGCCACAAAAGATAGGCGATGCCAAAAGGCAGTAAAATAACCGATTCGACGAATAGACCGTTGACAGGATTTACCCCCAATTTTTTGTGAATCACAGCATATAGACCAAAGGTTCCCGCCAAAAACAGCGATAAAACGGGGGGTTCACCTGCAAAAATGCTTTTCGTCATGACACCACAAGCTACCAGCGCAATTGCAAACCAGCCCATGCGATCAAGACGTTCCCCCAGTATCAAAACACCAAGCAAAAGCGCGACAAGGGGATATATGAAATAACCAAGTGCCGCCTGTACCATTTGTCCGCTTTGCACGGCATAAATAAAGACTGACCAGTTTATGCCAACCAAAAGTGTCGTCGTTCCAAGGCCTATTTGAAGATTACGCTGGCGAAGCATAGTAATAATCTGGCCAAAGCCTCCCAAAAATGGCATTAACAGCGCCAGAAAAACGCCAGACCAGATCGCACGATGTGCCACAATTTCATAAGGCGTGGCGGAATCCACACTATTGATATATATGGGTAGAACGCCCCATAGGAACCCGGCAAAGATCGCAAAAATGATGCCACGTGTTTGGGCGTTATGTGGTTTAGGTGCAGTTGTTGACATAGTGCCAACCGCATCTGGATGTTCTGAGGCCATAAGCAAAACACTTTCAAAGAAATAATGGATTCTGAACGTTAAATGCACGCATTTGACCCCAGCATTATCTTTATTAGGCGCAAGTAAAGTTATTGCCAAGCTAATTACTGACTATAAAACAATGTATGTAAGAGCATAAAACAATTGACATTGGGTGACTCGCCACCCATATGTAATCTGCCGAGGGTTATTTTGGGCTGAATTTCGCATTTGCGCACGGCATCAAGATAACCACGCAACAATTTGAGATACTAAACCATCGGCAGGTTTAGTTTGAAGTTGGAGACTAATAGAATGTCACAAGGCACTGTTAAATGGTTTAACACCCAAAAAGGTTACGGTTTTATCGATCCTGATGATTCTGGCAACGATGTGTTTGTTCACATTACTGCTGTCCAGAATTCAGGCCTTAACGGTCTGAACGAAGGTCAAAAAGTAACTTATGAACTTGAAGAGCAGCGTAACGGTAAAATGGCCGCTGTAAATCTTGAAGTCGTAGAATAAAATAAAGTTGGCTGTAAAACCAATTGGCAGTGTCCACAAGACAATGCCACCGATCATAAAAAAAGCCGCTCCGTAAGGGGCGGCTTTTACCTTGCATGATCATCTTTCGGCCTTTACTTC
>NZ_CAXBVX010000070.1:0-11296 GCF_963979125.1 uncultured Candidatus Puniceispirillum sp. | reverse complement strand
GACTGAATATGTTTATCCGGCGATTGGCGACCGTTCAAGTCCCAAAGAATGGGAAGAACTTGGCAAGCCAAATCTTGTCGAGGTGGCACAAAAGCGGAAAGACGAAATACTTGCCAGCTTTAATCCTACGCATATTCCAGAAGAGCTTGATAAGAAAATACGCAGCAATTTCAATGTTCTGCTTTAGTTTTAGCACGTGACATTGAGCCACGCTTTGCGGCGTTGCAAAGGGTGAAAGGTGCGATTATCATCACCTGATTATAAAATGGTTTACAAGTAAGCACCCTGCCAAGCCTGATGTTTTGTGAGTGACATATGTATAAAGCCCCCATCGATGATATGAAATTTGCCCTTGCGCATTTGGTTGGTATCGACAATATCGCCGCTCTTCCTGATATGGATATGGTTTCAGATGATTTGGTTGATGCTGTGCTCGAAGAAGCTGGCAAAGTTGCCAGCGATATTATCGCGCCGCTAAATCATGATGGTGATGTTTTGGGGGCCACGCGCAATGACGATGGTTCGGTGTCATTGCCAGATGGATTTGATACGGCATGGCAAGCCTTAGCGACAGGTGGCTGGATCGGGTTTGAAGCACATCCCGATCACGGGGGACAAGGTTTGCCGCTATGCCTAGGGTCAGTGGTCAGTGAAATGTGGAATAGCGCCAATATGAGTTTGGCGCTTTGTCATTTGCTCACACAAGGGGCAATTGATGCATTGGAACAGGTTGGTAGCCCAGAACAAAAGGCTATGTTTCTGCCACAACTGACTAGTGGTGAATGGTCAGGTACGATGAATTTGACCGAACCGCAAGCGGGGACCGATCTTGGTGCTTTGCGTACAATGGCGACGCCTAATGGTGACCATTATCTGATCAAAGGTCAGAAGATATATATTACCTATGGCCAGCATGATATGAGCAAGAATATCATCCATCTTGTTCTTGCGCGCACGCCTGATGCCCCAAATGGCGTCAAAGGCATATCGCTATTTGCTGTACCCAAAATTATGATCAATGATGATGGCTCGCTAGGCGCGGCAAATGATGTTTTCTGCGTTTCGATCGAAAAAAAGCTAGGGATTAAGGCGTCACCGACGGCGGTTTTGCAATATGGTGATAATGGTGGTGCGGCCGGATATCTGATTGGCGAGGAAAACAAGGGACTCGAATATATGTTCCTGATGATGAATAATGCCCGCTTTGCTGTTGGTATGCAGGGGCTTGCCATTTCCGAACGTGCCTATCAGCAAGCTGTGCATTATGCGCATGATAGGGTGCAGGGGACACCGATTGCTGGCAATAAAGGTGACAGCATCATTCATCATCCTGATGTTCTGCGTATCCTGACCATTATGAAAGCCGAGATCGAAGCCATGCGTGCCTTGATGGTGGTTGGTGGTGCCTGTCTGGATAAATCACATGGCAAAGATGATGCTAGCTTCTGGCATGAGCGGGCAAGTCTTCTGATTCCGGTGATCAAGGGATGGATGACCGAACGGTCTTTGGCGCTCACATCAGATGCTGTTCAAATTCATGGTGGTATGGGATTCATCGAGGAAACAGGCGTTGCCCAGCATTATCGTGATGCACGTATTTTGCCAATTTATGAAGGTACTACGGCGATTCAAGCTAATGACCTTGTGTTTCGTAAAACCCTGCGCGATGGCGGAACAGCCGTAAAAAAACTGTTTATTGACATTGATGCTGATATGGACGCGATTGCCGCGACCCACAATGATAGTACCAAACCTTTAGCCAAACAGGTCAAACAGGCTGTTGATACAGGGCGGGATGCGTTGGAATCATTGCTGGCACGCGCAAATAATCCGCGTGATGCGGCGGCGGCAGGTGTCGATTTTGTTATGCTTCTTGGTTACTTGACAGGGGGATGGCAAATGGCGCGTGCGGCGGCGGCGGCATCAAAAGCCGAAACTGATCAAGTTGGCAATCCAGACTTTATGAAAGCAAAGCAAGCAAGTGCTGGTGCCTATATGGCCTATAGCTTGCCCGAAGTTGGAAAGCTGGCCAGTAAAATGATGGCTGGTCCTGATGCGCTTGCCAAAATGAATGTGGACTGGCTCTAGTTTCTGACAGGCGCGCCATGATCTAGCATTGATGTGATGCGCATATAGGTCTCTTTCGTTTTGGCTAGAGAAATGAAGGCTTCACGCTCACGTTCATAAAGCCCATTTTCATCAATCTCACCACCATCGCCCGCGCGTTGCAACATGACGCTGGCAATCGCCATGGCCACTGTCTTGTCATGTGGCATGAAATCACCACGATCAACACCGTCCTGCATAAAGCTGGCCATTTTGTCAGCCAGATTGGCATCAGCTAGTTTTGTGATAGGCTTTTCAGGTACACAGTATTTATCCTGCATTTTACCGATCATACTTATGGCTTTTGTAAGAAGACGATCACGATTCATAACTGTTTCATCATGGGTTTCACGGAAATATTGCATTTTAGCTGAGAGGTTAGGCGACGAACCCGTCGCGCCATAGCCGATATTCATCCATGTTTTCCAGGCAGCATCATCAACATTTTTGCCAGCTGATTGCCAGCGTAAAAAGGTTTCTTTAATACCGCCACCGCCAGGTACAACGCCAACACCAGCTTCAACAAGACCAAGCACTGAATTCGTGTGAACTGCCAGCCTGTCACAATGTGCTAATACCTCAAAACCACCACCTACGGCCAATCCAGATGGCGCGCCAATAACAGGTACAGGTGTATATTTCAGGGCGCAAACGGCATTTTGGAACCGTGTCAGGAATTGATCTATACCGTCCCAGTCTTCAGCTTCGATAAAAGCACGAAAGGCATTCAGATCAACGCCTGCCGAAAAATGCTGGGCGTCATTATGTACGATTATCCCACTGCCATGATCTTCGGCGGCGGCGGCTACGATTTCCATAGATGCATCGTTAAGGGCATTTGCTTTTGAATGAAATTCGATAAGCCTTAAATCGTTTACACTTTGCGCAAAGCCATCAAGAACAAAAAGGCTGGCCGCGTCGTTTGTCAAAATCGGTGTCATTGACCTGCGTGTCATATGAAAACGAATAACACCTGTCGGCAACATAATCGGATTATAGGTTTTGTTAGCGTCGCGAACCATCAGGCTACTACCTTGCAACTGGTAGAACGGGCTTTCAGTTTTCAAAGCCTCAGGCACCGCAACACCAGCTTCAGACATTAATGATTGCATACGCTCATATCCAATAGCGTCGATCAATTCAAATGGCCCGCGGGTCCAATTAAAGCCCAGCTTCATAGCGTCATCAATATCTTGCGGGTTGTTTGTAACATCGGGGATAAGGCTGGCTGCATAGGCAAGTACCCGCCCCAGAACACGGCGGCAGAAACGTGCACAGGCGTCATCACCTTGCAGAATCATGTCCAACGGTTCACCGCGCTTTGCTGTTGCTTCGGCAGCTTTGATTGCTGAATCTGGCAAAGTTGTTTTTGCTGGCCTTAGCGGTGCCAGTTCTGCCCCCCCTAGAGGCCGGACAAATAATTTGTCATCATCGTCAGTGACGTAAAAACCCCCTTTGCCTTTGTCGCCGGTATAGCCCTCGGCAATCATCGCATCAATCATGGGATTCTTGCCCCCAACCGCGTGAAAGGCGTCATTTTCTGGCAGAATACTGGCAAGCGATGCAACAACATCAACCATCAAATCAATGCCGATAAGATCATAAAGACCAAATATGCCCGTTTTTGGAATGCCCATCGGGCGTCCCATCAGCGCATCAGCATCTTCGACGGTCAGGCCACATTTGAAAGCTTCGTCAATGCCGACTTGCAGCGCAAATACACCTACGCGGTTGCCCAGAAAGCCAGGTGTGTCAGCACAGCGGACAACACCTTTCCCCAGAACGCGGTCATTAAAATCTGCCAGTTTTTCGATAACGTGGGATTCGGTATCACTGCCACGCACCAGCTCTAGCAAGCGCATATATCGTACTGGATTGAAATAATGTGTGATTGCAAAGCGTCTTTTAAAGGCAGTTGGCATATCTTCAACAAGAAGCCGGATTGGAATGGTCGAGGTGTTTGAACTGATAATGCAATGTACCGGAACAATGTCATCAAGGCGCTTGTACAAGGCTTTCTTTATCTCAAGCCGTTCAACAACAGCCTCAATCACCCAGTCATAATCAGCCAGCTTTTCAAGATCGGCATCAATCGTACCGGTGCTGATGCGGTTGGAGAATTTTTTATCCATCAGTTGTGGCGGGTCCGATGCCAGCAAGCGGTCAATGGCTATTTCCGCAGGGGTTTTGTCGTCCCCGGAGCGCGCATCAAGATCGAGCAACAAAACATCATGTCCGGCATTCGCGATCTGCGCAGCAATACCGCTGCCCATTGTACCAGCACCAATAACGGCAATCTTTGAAAAATCGGACTGTGTCATTACGTAAACCTTTATCTTAGTAGCGGCAGTTTCTGCATAATCTGTTAGCGGTTTCCAAGGAAGGTGCGCATTGCGGCATTTACCTCAAGAGGGCGTTCAACAGGTAGCATATGGCCTGCATTTTTTATGATCTCAAGCGTACAATCATTAATAGCTTCGGCCATCATTTTGCCAAACTTTAACGGTGTGTTGCGGTCTTTATGCGCCAGAATGCACAAGGTGGGCTGGCTTATCGATGCGGCGGCGGCACGGCCATTGCTATAGTTGTTACAAGCTGTGAAATCTGCTTTTAACGCATTGCGGTTATTAACTGCCATCAGCCGTTCACCAAAGCCGATGAAAGAATGGCCAGGCAGTGAGTGATCATATTTATGTGCTTCGGGACCGTGTCCAAAGCTTGTCAGCATGGCAATGGCTTTTTCTAGGGCTTGTTCGGACATATCCAGCAAAACCTCATTAACTGGAATTGCCATTGCGCCTGCGATCAGCACCAAATGCGTGATTCGATCAGGATAACGTGTAGCCAGTTCTATTGACACAAGGCATCCTTGCGAATGTCCGACAATACAGGCAGTTTTCACACTAAGACTATCAAGCAGATCGATAATCCACGCCGCCATATCTTCAATCGTTTCCAGCGGCGTGCCCTCAGACAGGCCATGTCCTGGGAAATCAGGCACCAACACGCTATGACCTTGATGGGCAAAATGACGGCTTTGTAAAATCCAGCTTAAATGGTTCTGTCCGCTGCCGTGTAGCATGACCAGAACGTCACCTGCCGGATCAAAATCACGTCCACCTGTTGCAAGATGGATTTTTGTACCATGCAGAACATGCTTCATCTTAATCTCCGCTATGCTGGTGACTCAGGCTTTGGTTGCGCGGCTAGCTGCTTTTAGCCCTTGTTTGAAATCGGCAATAATATCATCAATATCTTCCAGCCCTACCGACAGGCGGATCATATCATCTGACAGGCCACCCTCGATCATGGCTTCGGCTGAAATATGTGAATGCGTCGTACTGGCTGGATGGATAACCAATGTTTTGGCATCTCCAACATTTGCCAGATGCGATGCTAGATCAACTGACTCGATAAAGGCACGTCCAGCGTCACGTCCGCCTTTTAATCCGAAAACAATGATTGAACCAGCCCCACGTGGTAGCATTTTCTTGGCAAGTTCATGACCAGGGTGATCTGGTAAATTTGGATGACGCACCCACGCAACGCCTTCATGATTGCCAAGGAATTCCAGCATTTTTGCCGTGTTCTCCATATGCCGTTGCATACGAAGTGGCAAGGTTTCCAGACCTTGTAGGATGTGAAAGGCATTGGTTGGTGACAGGCTTGGTCCCAGATTATACATACCCTCGGCACGGAAACGTGCGGTAAAGGCAGCAGGCCCAAATTCTTCATAGAAATTAATACCGTTCATTGAGTAATGCGGGCCAGCAATCGTTGGAAATTTGTCGTTACGACCCCAGTCAAAATTACCGGCATCAACCGCAATACCGCCAATGGCAATACCGTGTCCGCCCATCCATTTGGTCAGCGAATGAATAATGATATTGGCACCAAGATCGATTGGTTTTAACAGCCATGGCGTATTGAAAGTACAATCAAGGATCAATGGAATGCCAGCTTCATCGGCAATCTTGGCGACCTTTTCGACATCCATTATATCAAGGCCCGGATTGCCAATGACTTCACCAAAAATCAGCTTGGTATTGTCCTGAATGGCGGCTTTTATGGCGTCGGGGTCGCAAGGGTCAACAAAGCTGGTAGTGATGCCAAAACGCGGCAGGGTATTTTCCATCAGATTGATGTTTGCCCCGTACATGCGCGATGACGAAACGATATGGTCGCCCTGAGAACAAATTGTCAGCAAGGTTGTGGAAAGCGCCGCCATACCTGAGGCCGTGGCCGTAGCGGCAACAGCCCCATCAAGGGCAGCAACACGTTGTTCAAGAACCGCAACAGTCGGGTTTGAAATGCGGCTATAAAGATGCCCGCCAATTTCCATATTATAAAGGGCGGCAGCATGGTCGCTATCCTTGAAAACATAGGATGTGGTCTGATGAATAGGAACTGCGCGTGATCCGTGTGTTTCATCGGGTACATGTCCAGCATGCAGGCTTAACGTGTCAAATTTATAGTCGCCGCTCATAGGGTCACCTTTGGGTAAAGCACAGACTTCTTTTTGCCCTGTTCGATAGACCAAGTCAACAAACCGAACAGCCAGCTCAAACCAGCAAATCCCTAACCAGCAAATCCCTGACCAGCAAATCCCTGACCAGTAAATCCCTGACCAGTAAATCTAAGCAAGGCCAAAATAGCCGATATTGTCATTACCAAGCGCATAATCCATTTTACCACCATGGAACAGATGGTTGAGATGCGCGCGCGCCTCACAACTGGCGAAAAACACTTCATGGTCAGTCAATTCAAACGGAAACAGATGGTCACTAGCCATTTTGGTTGATAGTGGCGAGGGTTTGGCGGCATCCATTAATTGCGTCAAGCGTTGCTGATGATGTGCAATCAAGGCCGCCGCACGAATGCCACCACCATAATAAGGCCAGTCATGCCCTGAAATAACCAGCCAGTCATTGTCTAGCGACCGCATATCATTCAGATAGGTGAAATAGTTTGCCAGAACATCTGCATTTATATTGCGCAGTGGCGCCGACACATTTGGCGAAATGCGTGGTAGCAGAAAATCTATGCCAAGATATAATTTACGTGCAGGGTCACTAAGGCTCATATGGCCAGGTGAATGGCCGCCGTCAAAGCGTATTTGCCACGTGCCAGAAACTGTCTTTATTTTTTGACCAGCCTCAAGAATGGTAACATCTGGAAGTTCACCAACAAGCGAGCGATAGAAATTGCCAGATTTTTTGGTGCGGTCAATGACATCTTCAGGCAAACCAAATTCAGAATAAATATCGACAGCTAGTTTTTCATAATCTGTATTTGTCATATCCAATGCCCAGCGCATCATCTCATGCTCGATAGCACCAGTCATGATAGGCGCACCTGTCAGGCTGGATAACTGTCCAGCATAACCAACATGATCGGCATGGTGATGCGTGATCAGAATGCCGGCAATTGGCTTGCCTGCAAGCGGCCCTTCAAGCATGGGTGGCCATTGCACCGCATTACTATCAGCCTTTATACCACAATCGATCAATAGCCAGCCATCGGCGGTATCAAGCGCATAGAGGTTTATATGATTAAGGCGAAATGGCAGACTGAAACGAAACCAGTATAGATCGTCAGCAAGCGCGACCATATGGCCGGGCTGAGGCACATCGATATCCAGCCGTTGCATGGTTGCATCTTGTTTTGTCATTATATTCCTTATGCCTCAGGGGACTGAAAGTCGTTTTGTCGCCATGCTTCATACATGGTGATCGATACGGCATTACTTAGATTAAGGCTACGGTTGCCTGGCAACATCGGCAAAGACAATGTCTGCTTTTCTCCCATAGCTGCATGGATGCTATCGGGCAATCCGGTTGTCTCGGCACCAAACAGGAAAATATCCCCTATAGCAAAAGTGGCGTCATGCACAATCCGTGTGCCAAATTTGGTGATCGCAAACAGGCGAGACGAGTCTATCGAAATGCCTAGGGCATCAAGGCATGATGCCAGATTGTCATATTGCTGAACCAGTGCCATTTCATGATAATCAAGCCCAGCACGGCGGCATGACTTTTCATCAAGTGAAAAACCAAGCGGCTTTATCAGATGCAGCCGTGCGCCCGTATTCGCACATAGCCGGATGATATTGCCCGTATTTGGCGGTATCTGGGGCGTGAACAGGATGATATCAAACATGAAGGATTATAATCCGTTGCACCAGATGCTAGTTATCAATGGATGCACGCGCTGTGCGGACAGCATCGCGGATTATGTCCGCATCGCCAATATGGTTCATCATCACCAGAATAAGCGCGGCATTTAGTTGGGTGCTTTTCTCTGCAGACAAACCCACATGGGCATCAAGCAATTCATTATAAAGGGCATCGCTATCGGTGCCTAGATTGAAGTCTGTATTCACGGTCATATGTTTCCCCTATATAGCTGATTGTGCACAAGCGCGCGCCAATGCGGCGGAAATATCTACGCTTGTAACCTTGTCAGATAACCAGCGTGCGGCAACATGCTGATCAGGCCGGATCAGATATATGCCAGTGCCATATCGTTTGTTAACAAGCCCTTCAACATCATTGAAATCAGCATCCGCGGCGATGTGGATACAGTGAATATCGTCGGGCGCTTTGCATAAAGGCGTTCCAATAACTAAAAGCGTAAATCTGTTTCCAAGCTGGTTCATCAGCCAAGCATGATCACCATTCTTCGTCACAAGCGGAGCATCGAGGCAAGGGGCACCAACAGTCATTTGGACATCAAAGTCGTCTGTATCATTTTTGGTCAGGCTGCTATGTCCAAGCTGGCACGGCAATGACAGCCGCCCCGCATTCACAAGCCGACGGGCAAATGGTGCATTTACACTTAATCCCAGAACAGCATTACGAAAGGCCATTTCCACATCGCTATCAGGTGACATGAATCTGGATGTCCAACTGGAATTACGGATGTTCTCATCTGCTCCAAACACACGCTCTTCATTATAGCTTTCAAGCAGGTCTTGGTTTGCCTGTCTGGAAATAACAGCGGCTAGTTTCCAGCCTAGATTATCAATGTCATGGATACCACCATTGCCACCGCGTGCGCCAAAAGGTGACACGACATGCGCCGAGTCACCTACAAAAATGATGCGCTTATGAAGAAAGCGATCAATCCGTCGGCAGTTGAAATCATAGATGCTGACCCATTCAAGTTTGAAAGGACGGCCGCCAACAATCTTCTCAATACGCGGAATTACATTTTCAGGTTTCTTTTCTTCATCTGGGTCGGCATCAGGGCCAAGCTGTAAATCAATCCGGTAGATATTATCTGGCTGTTTGTGAAGCAGGGCTGATTGGCCTTTATGAAAAGTAGGGGTAAACCAGAACCAGCGTTCAGATGGGAAATCAGCTTCCATTTCAACATCAGCAATCAAAAACCGCTCGTCAAAATGCCGACCATCGAAATCAAGATTAAATTGTTTGCGCAAAGGGCTTTTCGCCCCGTCACAGGCCAGCAGGTAAGCCCCACGAATATCATAGATGCCATCAGGTGTTTGAATCGATGCGGTAACACTGTCTTCATCTTGGGTTACCGACATGACCTTATTTTTGAAACGTAAATCGATCAGTTCGGCAAAATCCGCACAACGTTCCACCAGAAACTGTTCTACATAATATTGTTGCAGATTGATAAAAGCTGGAAATTTGTGGCCATCTTCGGGCAATAGATCAAAGGTATAAATTTCATCATCGCCGCGATAAACCCGCCCAAGTTTCCATGTAACGCCCTTGGCCAACATCCGGTCAGCCACACCAAGTCGGTCAAAAATTTCCAGTGATCGTTTCGCCCAGCATATTGCCCGACTGCCAACAGAAACAACGTTATTATCATCCAGTACAATACTGGCAATGCCTTTGATAGCTAGATCAATAGCTAATGCCAAACCGATTGGGCCAGCACCAACAATCAGAACAGGTGCATCAGACGCCGCCTCGCCAGATAGCTCGGGCGGGGTGTGATAGGGAAATGGTTCATATGCATAACGCGCCATAACAATCTCTCAATCTAAGGCTGTTATATTAGCCTTGTAATGCGTTCCACATATCCAGGTCACGCGCGGCTGTCCAGATACGTGGTGTATCAATACCTTTTGCCTCGTCAAAGGCGCGCGCCACGTTAAATGGCAAGCAATGCTCATAAATCGCATAATCAGCGAATTTAGGGTCGCAGACCTCGCGCACTGCATCCCATGCATCTTTCAATGTTCCACCCTTGGCGGCCACCATGGCTGCAGGTCGATAGGTGCTCATCACAAAGTCGCGGGTGTTTTCAATCGCCGCCGTGACCATTTCATCGCCAACCAACGCGTCACCTCGTCCAGGCGCAATGGCGCTTGGGGCAAAACTGGCAATCCTGTCTAATGTGCCACCCCAATCGTGAAAATGGCCATCACCACAATAGCAGGCTGAATGATATTCAACGATGTCACCTGTGAACATTACCTGTTCATCTGGAACAAAAGCTACAATATCACCTGCTGTATGGGCGCGACCAAGATGCATCAGATCAATTTGCCGCTTGCCAAGATGGATCGTCATTTTCTGGTCGAAAGTCTGCGTTGGCCAGGTCAGACCGGGAATTGATTCATGCCCTTGGAACAGGCGTGGAAAGCGTCCAAACTCACTATCCCAATCTTCCTGGCCACGTTCATGTATCATCGCTCGACATGTATCGGATGCAATGATTTCAGACGCGTCATAGGCCGAGGCACCCAACACACGCACCGCATGATAGTGCGACAGCACGACATGTTTAATCGGTTTGTCAGTCACGCCTCGGATTTTCTCGACAACTATATTGGCAAGCCGCGGAGTGGCCTGTGCATCGATGATCATGACGCTGTCATCACCGATGATAACGCCCGTATTTGGATCGCCTTCAGCCGTAAATGCCCATAAATCGCGCCCGATTTCGGTAAAACTGATATTTTTTTCGGTCAAGTCACCTTGGGATGCAAATGCTTTAGCCATTATATGCCTCTACTATCTGTTCGATCCGGCCAAAGATGCTGGCACCATCATCATCATGCATCTCAATGCCGACCTTGTCACCAAAGCGCATGAATGACGTCGATGGCGTTCCATCTCTAATGGTTTCAACCATCCGAATTTCGGCAAGACATGAATAGCCACGCCCGCCATCAGCGACAGGCCGGCCAGGCCCGCCATCTTCATCA
>NZ_CAXBVX010000069.1:0-11494 GCF_963979125.1 uncultured Candidatus Puniceispirillum sp. | reverse complement strand
AGATGTCATTGATGGCGCTGCTGACCACGCTATTCCGGTAAAACCGATTGCACAATTTCAACGTCGTCTTGATGAGGTGATAAAAACAAAACAAAAGCAAAATTTAGCTGTCATTGGCGGCGGCGCTGCGGGGTGCGAATTGGCACTTGCTTTATCAAAACGATGGCTGGCCGATACTGGAGAACGACCAAAAATGCGGCTATTTAGCCGATCTAGTCGTTTAATGCCACAAATGGCACCACGTGCTAGCAAATTGATCGAAGCTGATTTGAAAGCTATTGGTGCATATGTCCATAAAGATACTAAAGTCACCAAAATTCATAACAGATCGCTTTCATCTAGCGATGGCCAAAACTATGATTTTGATGCTTGCTTTTTGGTATCAGCTGTCAAGCCGCCCTCATGGGTGGCCGAATCGACTATAGAATGTGATGAAGATGGTTTCATTCGCGTTGGCCAAAATTTACAGTCCCTAAGCCACCCTTATATCTTTGCTAGCGGTGATATTGCTGCCTTGCATCCGTATTCAAGACCAAAAGCTGGTGTTTTTGCCGTTCGTGCAGGGCGTATCTTGGCGCATAATTTATTCCGTTATATTCGGCAGCAATCCCTTCTCGCATGGAAACCTCAATCAAATTATCTGGCGTTAATCGGCACATCTGATGAGGCGGCCATTGCAGCACGTGGATCATTTGGCTTTAAATCACGTTTTTTATGGCAACTAAAAATCTGGATAGACCAGCGCTTTATAGATAAATACAAATCTTTTGATATGCCACCAGCCCCCAAACTAGACCATTTAAAGGGCATAAACACAAACGAAGCTAAAAATAGCGATCCCGCTTTCAGTGCTATGCGTTGCCTTGGTTGCGGTGCTAAGACAGGTCATGAAACCCTTCAAAACGCCATGTGTGACGCGGTTTCCATTGCTGTTGACTTGGGTGCTGATCCTGATTTGATGCCTGATGATAGCTTGCAAGAAGATGCTGCCTCCTTCGTCTCACCCTCGCCGGATATGCGCATAGTGCAGTCAGTTGACATGCTGTCAGAGATAGTTACAGACCCATTTAAGCTTGGCCAAATAGCATCAGTTCATGCTTTAAGTGATATATACGCTGTACTAGGAAAACCATTATATTCATTGGCTATTATTAATTTAAATCAAGCAAAAATATCAATACAAACTGACCAGCTTACCCACATTCTTGCAGGTGCATTGCTCGCGCATAGTATGGCAGGTGTTAAGCTAGTTGGCGGCCATACTAGCGAAGATGGAACATTATCTGTTGGTTTCGCGGTGACGGGCATTCGCCCTGATCACGCTCAAAAGTCACCCGTTAAAGATGACGCGGTCATTATATTGTCTAAACCTGTTGGCACAGGCATTGTTATGGCAGGTCATATGCAGTTAAAAGCCCGTGGTGACTGGGTAACATCATCAATCAACAGTATGTGTGAAAGCAACCGTGTTGCGGCTGACATAGCAATGAAACATGGCATAGACTGGGTAACAGATGTAACCGGATTTGGCTTGGCGCGACATGCTCTCAATCTGGCAATACGTGCGGGGGCTATGGGTTGTTATCTTTATCCGGATTCCATTATTGCATTGCCCGGCGCAGAATTACTGGCAAATGATAATGTTGTCTCTAGCCTGGCTGCTCAAAATCAAGCGGCTGTCCGTCTCGATTTCAACGGATTTGACAGGCACAAGACAGCATTGCTATTTGACCCGCAAACAAGTGGTGGACTAGCGATGCTTGCTAACCCTGAACAGGCGGATAAAATTATGGCCGCACTGACCGCCACTGGCCATCAACCCGCAATAGTTGGGCGCATATCGCATCAATCAACTGGCATTACATTAACATCAGACGGTGTCAGCTAATGGGCACGCCTATAAAACGTATAACTGAATGGTGGCATAGTGACAATTTTGATTCGACTATCGATGTACGCACACCAGCTGAATTTGCAGACGACCACCTGCCAGGCGCCATTAATTTGCCAGTCTTTACGAACCAGCAACGCATCGATATTGGCACTATGTACAAACAGACAGGGTCATTTGAGGCCAAACGTGCTGGTGCGGCGTTGGTGGCTCGGAACATTGCTACACATTTACAAGATAGTTTGGCTGATAAACCGCGTGATTGGCGGCCGCTTGTTTATTGCTGGCGTGGCGGTCAACGTAGCGGCGCCATGGCGCAAATTCTCAGCGACATAGGATGGCATGTAAAACTTATTGATGGTGGATATAAACGCTATCGGCGTGACGTACTTGCAAAACTTGAAACGATACCTCAGACATTACGTGTTATTAAGGTTGGCGGTGTTACGGGCACTGCAAAAACGCATATTTTAAAGGCGGCACGTGATTTAGGCGCGCAGGTCATTGATCTTGAAGGCCTCGCTAAACACCGTGGGTCACTTTTGGGAATTGAACCGGACGCTGATCAACCGGCCCAGCGGTTATTTGAATCAGAAATTGCATATTGCCTTGATCAGTTTGATTGCGCACGTCCTGTTTTTGTCGAGGCCGAAAGCAATAAAATTGGGCAGCTTCATATTCCGGCGGATTTATTTGCAAAGATGCGTACTGCAAAAACTGTGCTCATCACGGCATCACTCTCGGCTCGCGTCGCCTTTTTAAAACGCGATTACCATCATATGACCAGCCAGCCAGAACGGTTATTACCGCTATTTGATGGATTGGTAAAACGGTATGGGCATGAAACTGTCAAAGGCTGGAAAACCTTGTCTTCAGTCGGTAACTGGGATGCTTTGGTTAGCGATTTATTAGAAACGCATTACGATCCAGCTTATACACGCTCGGCGCGCGCGCATGGTCATGACGTCATAATGACCATCGATGGAGGGGCGCTTGATAATACCGCAATCCAAAAAGCCGCTACGCAGTTACTAACGATAAGCTGAATTTTACTCTTCAATATAAATGGCACGTTAAATGCAGTTTAATTTTGATGAAAACACACTTGCATCTGTGCGTTGGTGATGTATAACACGTCACCAAGCCTTTGGATTTGCCGATTACGGTGAGTCTAAAGGGTATATGGCTCTATTCCCCGGTAGCTCAGCGGTAGAGCAAGCGACTGTTAATCGCTTGGCCGGCGGTTCGAATCCGTCCCGGGGAGCCAATTCCTTGTTATTCCAACACATTTATGGATTGTTTTCAGCCTGTGATAAAAGCTGAGTTGTCGAACTGATACTTAAATTATGAAATCAATTACCGCATAACCAAGCGTGCCGATAGTCATCATAGACACCAATGTTTTCAACATAATATGTTTTGGACGACGACGGTATCCAATGGTCAAACCATTAGTGATCGTGAGTCTGCTTGAATTAAATTTAATATTTGTCATATTCTGGCCTTTTGTTAGTGGAAGCTAGTGACCGACTCCGTTTCTTATTATTAGTTAATAATTATAATGCTATCATTGTGCGGTGAATTTCAACACTCTTTAACCAAAATTGCAGCCATCTATGAAAAAAACCGACATCACCACCTCGCTTGCCGATGAGGATATTAGCGAGATTGTACAAATGGCGATATCAGACCATGATAGCTTTGCCCAGATAGAAATGTTGTATGGGTTGTCAGATAGTCAGGTCAAAACTTTGATGCGCAAAACTTTGAAGCGCGGCAGTTACGAAGCGTGGCGCAAACGTGTGCGTGAATTTGGCGATCGTCGTGCGCATTATAAATAATCAACACATTTGCAAGCAACGCGTCATTAGGTAATTTTATGGGGTTTTCTTTCTATTTCTACAAAGCTAAACGGGCTTTCACTATCATTAATCACATTGTGATCCACGCCCGCATAGCGCGCATAAGAAACCCCACTTGTCAGCGGGCTTTGTGTTACCTTACCATCTGCCCCTTCAATTGTTAGCGTGCCCGTTGTAAGCGGCACAACAACATAATCCATCGCATGCATATGCTGTCTTGTTTCAGCACCTGGGGCAAAATCCCAACGGGTTACAACAAAAGCATCATTTTCGGCTTGTTTAGTGGGTATGGCACGCGGCCGATCAATCTTGTCTTGCATGGTATTTTCCTGTCTCCCAATTAAAGACCAATCTTATCACAATTAAGCCTATTTATGCCGATTCTGTAAAACGGTAATAACATCCGCCAGAGATAAATCAGAATCCTCCAGCAATACCATCATATGAAACAATAGATCGGCCGCTTCATTAGTCATTTCAGCCTTGTCATCCTTCATACGGGCAAGAGCAAGCTCAACCCCCTCTTCGCCAACCTTTTGCGCTATACGCGCTTTGCCGGCCTCAAACAGGCTGGTTGTATAGCTACCCTCGGGCATATCGGCATGTCTTTGATTTATTAATTCGCCAAGACGATCAAGAAACGCTGTGTTTGAGGCTGATTGCTCACCAAAGCATGAATATGTTCCGGTATGGCATGTTGGCCCGGCAGGTGTTGCCGTAACCAACAAGGTATCTTTGTCGCAATCAAGTTTTACATCAACCAATGTCAACATATTGCCCGAGCTTTCACCTTTCATCCATAGGCGTTGCTTGGATCGGCTATAGAACGTAACCTTGCCACTGTCATAGCTTGCCGCCAGAGCATCTCGGCTCATATAGCCAAGCATCAGCACATCATGTGTATCCGCATCCTGAATAATAGCTGGTAGCAAGCCGCTTTCCCCCCCCTTGTTCCAGTCGGGGTCATCAAGGTTGATCATGTCAGGAACAGACATCGCTAAATTCTCACTTCGATTTGTTTGGATTTTAAATAGGCTTTGAGGTCGGGGATTGGTATCTGTCCACTATGAAAAATAGAGGCCGCCAGACCGCCATCAATATTGGTCTGCATAAACAGATCAACAAAATGATCGTAATCACCAGCACCGCCAGATGCAATCACGGGCACCGACACAGCGTCACGTACCAGCTTTAGCTGCGCCAGATCATAGCCTTGTTTGACGCCGTCATTATTCATGCAGTTTAAAACAATCTCACCTGCACCAAGCAAAACAGCCTGTTTTGCCCAGTCAATAGTATTGCGTTTAGATTTGATCGTTTTTTCAACGTCACCGGTATATTGATAAACTTGAAAACTGTCATCCTCGCGGCGCGAGTCTATGCCAACAACAACGCATTGCGTGCCAAAGGCCGCAGCCAAATCACTGATGAATTCGGGACGTTCAAGCGCTGGTGAATTAACTGAAATCTTATCGGCACCATCATTAAGCAAAACTTTAGCATCTTCAACTGAGCGGATGCCGCCTGCCACACAAAAGGGAATATTGATTCGCCTGGCGACTGCATTTACCCAGCTTTTATCAACAACACGGCCATCGGCACTGGCAGTGATATCATAGAACACCAACTCATCCACGCCTTCATCGGCATAACGCTGGCTAAGCTCCAATATATCACCCATATCGCGGTGATTGCGGAACTGAACCCCTTTGACAACACGGCCATCCTTCACATCTAGGCAAGCTATGATT
Source organism: uncultured Candidatus Puniceispirillum sp. (assembly GCF_963979125.1). Classification (NCBI taxonomy): domain Bacteria; kingdom Pseudomonadati; phylum Pseudomonadota; class Alphaproteobacteria; order Puniceispirillales (SeqCode); family Puniceispirillaceae (SeqCode); genus Puniceispirillum (SeqCode); species uncultured Candidatus Puniceispirillum sp. Next base: position 5,990 of record NZ_CAXBVX010000069.1, on the reverse strand, counting down.
CTTTTTGTCAGCATGCTACGGCCTCCAGCGCTTCTCCTACGCTAAACACACGTTCATATAATGCTTTGCCGATTATCACACCATCCGTCGGCAAGCCTATAATGTCATCAAGCGCACTTACCCCGCCGGATGCCTGAAGTTTGATATTCGGGAATGTGGCTTTTACCGCAGTGTAAAGATCGCGGTTACATCCAGTCATCATGCCATCACGGGCAATATCGGTGCATAACGAATGTACTAAACCATGTTCGGCGTAATGTCCCAGAAACGCAAACAGGGACAAGTCGCTTGTTTCCTGCCATCCGGACAGCGCGATATTATAGCTTATATCGTCGCATGCATCAGTTACCGGCATGACATCCGCCGCAAGACAGATAGTTTCACCACCGAATCTGTCAAACAAGGCCTCACCTGCCGCATAATCACACACCGCCAGACTGCCAACAACAACACGACTTGCTCCGGCCTTCACCAATGCCGCAACATCATCTACGCTTCGGATACCACCACCTGTTTGGACTTTAAGGCCGCTTTCATCAATAATTCTCGAAATCAACTCAAGCTGGCGGTTAGCAGGGTTTTTAGCCCCATCAAGATCAACAAGATGAAGCCAATTTGCTCCAGCATCCGCATATGATTTAGCAACAGACACGGGATCAGTGCCATAGGTTGTCTGCTGATCAAAATCACCTTTATTAAGGCGCACAACAGCCCCCCCGATTAAATCAATCGCTGGATAGATTATCATGCTGGCATCTCCAGAAAATTTTTCAAAATCCGTGCGCCAACAGGGCCGGAACGTTCGGGATGAAACTGGCATCCCATAAAATTGCGATCTGCCACAATGGCGGTAAATCGATCACCATAATTACAGCTGGCAATTGTTGCACTGTTAATGGGGGCAAAGTACGAATGTACAAAATAAACATATGCGCCTTGATCGATCCCATCAAGCAATGCATGCTCGCTGGTAAATTCCAGACTATTCCATCCCATATGTGGCACTGAGCGGTCTATCGCTGGGGTAAAGGCAGAACAATTGCCAGATGTTAAGCCAAGCAAGCTAGTGTCCTGATCGCTGCCAACGGCTTTTTCTGGCGACCGGTCAAACAAAAGCTGCATCCCCAGACATACACCCAAAACAGGTTGCGTCAGGCTATGAATGACATCAACCAAATTAGCTTTGGATAAAATGTCCATAGCAACAGGAGCTGCCCCTACACCTGGCAAAATCACCCGTTCTGCGTCACGGATTATCGTAGCATCAGTTGTTAATATACTGCGCGCGTTCAAACGTTCGAGGGCAAATTGCACAGACGCAATATTGGCACCACCGCTATCAATAATGGCGATCATAATACGCCTTTCGTACTTGGCAATTCGCTACCTTCACGACGAACAGCTTGTCGTATGGTTCGGCCAAACCCTTTGAAACAGGCTTCAACCATATGATGGGCATTTTCCCCTGTTACTGAAATATGCAGATTAGCCTGCATATGTTCGGCTAGCGAATAAAAGAAATGCGGCACCATATCGGTAGGCAAATCACCTACATGCGTAGCTGGAAAATCAGCCTTGAAATCAAGATAGAAACGACCACTCAGATCAAGCGCTACATTCACCAATGTTTCATCCATTGGCAGCATAAAGCCATAGCGATTTATACCGCGTTTATCACCTAGTGCCGTTCGGATCGCCTGACCTAACGCAATCGCACAATCTTCAACAGTGTGATGCGCGTCAATATGCAGATCACCGTCACATTCAACTTCCAAGGAAAAGCCACCATGTTTGGCAATCTGATCCAGCATGTGATCGTAAAATCCGATACCGGTATTGATATTGACTGGTGATGCCTTGTCGAGATTCACAGCAACCGAAATAGCAGTTTCACTGGTCTTGCGGATGACCTTACCAATTCTGGGGGCTTCACTTTCGCGTTCCATATTATCACCACGAAGCGCCGCCATAAGCATATTCATGTCATCTTCTGTGCCAATCGATATGCGGATGCTATTGGCCAAACCTGGCTGGTGCGACTGATTGCGCACGACAATGCCAGCCTCAAGACAGGTAGCATAAAATGCGTCAGCGTCCTGAACACGTAACAGAATGAAGTTTGCATCACTTGGCAAAATCTCGTCAACCATCGGTAGTTTAGCCAAAAGCGGAATAAACCGATCTCGGCGCTCAATAAGCGCATTTCGCTTTTCGGCTAGTTGTCGATGATTCTTAGACGTCAATATAGCAAGCCCAGCCTCAACAACAGGACTGGCCAGAGGGTATGGCGCCAAAACCTTTTGTAAAAGCTGGGTAATTTCACTACGTGCAATCGTTGCACCACAACGCAAACCTGCCGCCGCGTGCGATTTCGATAACGTGCGCAAAATCACCAGATTAGGCGTCGCCTCAATCATGGGAATTAAACTACTGGCCTCGGCATATTGGATATAGGTTTCATCCAAAACGATCAATGCCTGCTCAGAATAAGTCGCACATAGGCTTAAAATATCATCACGCGCCATGACATTGCCAGTCGGATTATTTGGCGAACATATGAATATCATCTTGGTATTAGCATCCACCACCTTGCTAATGGCTTCAAGGTCAAGAGCAAAGCTATCATTGAGTGGTGCATCCCGTGTTTCAACCGAATGCAGGATGGCTGATTGACGATACATGGCAAAGGTAGGGGGGCAAATCACAACATTATCGGTATTTGGCACACAAAAGGCACGCATTAGACATTCAATCGCCTCATCAGCACCACGTGTAACAGTCAGATTGCGTGTTGAAATATCCAGCCAGTCACAAATCGCGACAGCTAGCCTAACAGGTTGCTGAGTCGGATAACGCGCCAGATTACTTGCGCCGATAAATGGCTCAAAAGGGCATTCATTAGCATCAAGAAAAATAGATGTATTTGCGCCAGTTTGAAGAGAACGGGCAGATGAATAACCTTTCATCGACAGAATTTCAGGGCGTGCCCGATTAACGATAGCCGATGTCGATTGATTTTTATTGGTCGTCATATCTTGCCTCTAATCCAGCATTTTTTCGATTGGCACAACTAGAATGGAATTGGCACCTTTGGCTTTCAGGGCTTCCATTGTATTCCAAAACACCCCCTCTTCGCAGACCGCATGCACAGCGACCATATCGTCACGCCCCTGTAGCGGCATAACAGTGGGAGATTGCGAACCGGGCAATACCGCCTTAATCGCATCCAACGAATCTATCGGGCTGTTCAGCATAATATAGCGGCTATTTTCGGCTCGTAAAACGGCACGTAATCGCGCGATAAGCTTTTCGTAGATTAAATTGATTTCAGGGTCATCTATAGCATTTTTAATAACCACAGCTTGCGATTGCATAACAATATCGGTTTCGCGCAATCCATTTGATTTTAGCGTATTACCCGTTGAAACAAGATCACAAATCACATCAGCAAGATGGGTACGTGGGGCAACCTCAACCGCGCCCTGCATCGTTACAATATCGGCAGAAACATTCTTTTCCGCCAGATAGTTTGACAACAACCCACGATAGGACGTTGCAATCGTCTTACCAGCAAGCGACGTAACATCTTTATAGTCAAAATCATTCGGCACAGCGATCGAAAGACGGCACTTACCATAACCAAGCGCCATAACTTCCTCTAGTCCGGCATATTTTCCATTTTCATTTGCTTGCTGTTCCAGCAATGCATTTTGCCCCAGAATCCCTAGCTGACACACATTCGTGGCCAGAAAAGCTGGAATATCATCATCGCGCACCAGAAACACATCTAACGGAAAATTATCCGCCATACATAAAAGCTGGTCACGGCTCTTGGATAGCGAAATGCCACATTTTTCAAGTAACTGCATCGACATGTCAGCCAGACGCCCTGATTTCTGCATGGCAATTTTCAACCTGCCGTTTTCACTCATCGCATTCATTATTTCATTGTCCTTTACCTAGAGCTTACCTTGGCGTTGCATAATTGTTTTATAGCCATCAAAACCGTTATTAAGAAAGCGTGCGACCCTGACAATCGTCGCTGTGCTGACGCTTGTTTCTTCAGCGATCTTGCGATATGGCACTTTTTGAACAAGCATCTGTGCCACACGCCAACGATCCACCAGCCCTTCTAATTCGGCAGGCGTACAAAGATCATAAAAAAAGCTTCGTGCTTCTTCGTTATTCTCCAGTGTCAGTATGGCATCAAACAGATCCTGTTCATGCTCGCTTTCGATTTCATTACGCTTCATGTGAACCATATATTATGTCGTATGTTTCAGCGTTTTAATACGCTAAAACATACTTGTCAACGCAATGTAGGGGAAAAACCCATCTTTTTTCTTGAATGAATGAACTAGCGCATCACAAGCTAAAGAGAATGATGATCCAAAGAACGCGCACGTATAATTGATAATAGACGCCCGTCCTCAGGGTTTATATCGCATATCCTATCGGCTTCGAAACCAATGTCAGCAAGACAGCATGTCGGAAAATAAGACAAATTATTGTCAGTATGTGTAGATCCAACCATACGATTAAGCAGAACGACTAGACTAGGATTGTGGCCAATCACAAGCACATTTTGGTATTGCCCTGCCCGTTCTTCAATCACATACATCAACTGGTTTGCTGTGGCTTCATAAAGGCTATCAACAAATTCCATCGGAATATCAGACCAGTTTTGGGACGCAATTTCATATGTCTGCTTGGTGCGCACTGCTGGTGATACAAGCACAAGGTCGGGCAACATCTTCTGGCGCATCATCATTTTACCGACATTATCAGCATTCTTTTGCCCGCGGTTATTAAGCGCACGATCAAAATCAGCAAACCCAGCTTGGGGGTTTTCGCTTTTACCATGCCGTAAAAGTGTGATGCGGGCCATGTGTTGTCCAAACAATTCGATGTGTAGCGATTAACTAAACCAACACATTAAACTGGCATGAACTTGTAATTCTGCCAACCGTCAATTTTAAAAACAATTTTGCATCCAGCAACAATGGGCTTATTATGAATTAAGATTTCTATTCCCTTTCATCCCTGAACGAAGAACTGTTTGTAATGCATAAAAATGATTTTTTGGCATCTATTGGCAATACCCCTCTGATAAAGCTTCGTGCTGTATCCGAAATGACAGGTTGTACTATTCTGGGCAAAGCTGAATTTATGAATCCAGGTGGCTCGGTAAAGGACCGCGCAGCGCTCGCTATCATTGAAGATGCCGAAAACAGAGGGTTGCTAGGCCCTGGCGGTATGATTGTTGAAGGCACGGCAGGCAACACGGGTATTGGCTTGACCATGGTTGGTAATGCCAAAGGTTATAAATCTGTTATCGTAATGCCTGAAACACAAAGCGATGAAAAAAAACAATATCTCCGCATTTATGGTGCTGATCTGCGCCTTGTTCCGGCCGTACCTTATAAAAATCCAGACAATTATGTCCGTTATTCTGAACGCCTCGCCCAGGAATTAAGTGGGGCGCATAATGGTGGGGTGATCTGGGCAAACCAGTTTGATAATACAGCCAATCTTGACGGTCATTACAAAACCACGGGACCCGAAATATGGGAACAAACCGACCATGAGGTTGATGGATTTATCTGTTCAGTTGGATCTGGCGGTACATTGGCTGGCGTTGGCCAATTCTTGAAAGAAATGAATCCCAATATCAAAATTGGCCTTGCTGACCCTGAAGGGTCTGCCTTGTATAATTTCTATGCACATGGTGAACTTAAAGCCGAAGGCAATTCAATTTCAGAAGGCATTGGTCAAGGACGCATCACCGCTAATCTGGAAAAAGCGTTTGTTGATATGCCATTCTGTCTCAGCGATAAAGATGCCTTGCCTTTTATCTATGCTTTAATGCGAGACGAAGGCCTCTATTTAGGCGGCTCTTCGGCGATCAATGTTGCTGGTGCTGTTGCAATGGCACGTGAAATGGGTCCGGGTCACACCATTGTCACCATTCTATGTGACAGTGGGCAACG
>NZ_CAXBVX010000068.1:0-11837 GCF_963979125.1 uncultured Candidatus Puniceispirillum sp. | reverse complement strand
CAACGTAGCCGCGCCTGTATAATCGCAACAAAAAACCCATCCGTATTATCGCGGCACCGATCAACGTAGCCGCGCCTGTATAATCGCAACAAAAAACCCATCCGTATTATCGCGGCGCGGCAGCAACCGCAACATGCCACTGGCATTCAGACTAGCTGTCTGGGGACAGGCACCGCCATTTAAACGACCAATCGTATCTTCCCAGATATCGCCAATATCCGCAATTTCAAGCTCAGGCGCGTCTGCCAGAAACGCCGTGATCTGGGCTTCGCATTCGCTGGCCAACAATGAACAGGTGATATAGATGATGCGCCCACCAGGCAATACCATCGCCCGCGCCTTTTCCAGCAAGCCTTGCTGGGTGGCGTGATAGCGCGACAGAATTTCGGGAGTGAGCCGCCAACGGGCATCAACCTGCCGCCGCCATGTGCCTGATCCCGAACATGGGGCATCAATCACCACACGGTCAAATTTGGCGCGCCATTTTCGCGTGCCCCATTTGTCATCAACGACTTTGCGTTCGACATTATGGATGCCTGCACGGCGCAAACGTTCGCCACTGCGCTCCAGCCGCTCGGCACTATTATCAATAGCCAGAACACGCCCTTTATTCTGCATGCGCGCAGCCATGACCAAAGATTTGCCCCCCGCACCAGCACAGACATCGGCCACCTGCATCCCCGGGCGTGCATCACATAGCAAAGCGGCAATCTGCGATCCTTCATCCTGAATATCGAACTGGCCTTTTTTCCATTCCTGTAATTCGTCGGTGCGGGTACGTTTTGCCAGTCTGACACCCCAAGGTGACAAGCTGGTCGCGTAACATTTAATCCCACGGCCAGCCAGACGGTCACGCAATAACCGACGATCATCCAGCTTGATTGGGTTGATCCGTAAATCGGTTGGCGCTTCATCAAGCAAGGCCGCAAGCTCGGCTTCAACATTCTGGCTGTCATTAAGCACCCTGCCGATACCAGCACGGGTGTCTTCCAGCAGAAATTCCGGCCATTCAAGTGCCACATCAACGGGCATTTTGGCATCATCCAGCTCGCGCTCAGCCAGCGCCGTGATCATTGATTGTTCATTGTCATTCAAAGCAGGCGGGGCATGGCTGATATCATCAGTGAACAGACTTTGCAGTTCCTCATGCTGTTTTTCAATCAGCACCAGCGCCGCGATCACGTGATTACGCGGTGTTTTCTCGGCATCGATAGCTTCAAGATGCCAGCCAATACGCGCGCGGGCACGCTGTATCTGCCAGAATAGAGCCGATATAGCAGCACGATCCCCCGATCCAGCATAGCGACGACGCTGCATACCTGCACGCAAGCCCTGTCCGGCCATCTGACCCTCAGGCATGTTCTGCATTATTTCAATAACGGCGGCAATACGCGCGGCTGGCGTCATGGTAATCCTCGTAAACGTCAAAAAGGCAAAAGGTCAAAATTGGCAAACAGCTTTAGTCGGTTACATGCCAGGCCGGTAATTTGGTGCTTCACGTGTGATGGTCACATCATGGACATGCGATTCTGCCAGCCCCGCACCCGTAATTCGCAAAAAGTTTGCATTTGCCTGTAAATCAGCAATGCTGGCATTGCCTGTATAGCCCATCGCCGCGCGTAATCCGCCTAACAGCTGATGCAGGACATTTTCGACAGCGCCTTTATAAGGCACCTGCCCCTCAATTCCTTCGGGAACAAGTTTCAAAGGCTGGGTGATTTCGGCCTGAAAATAACGATCTGCTGATCCGCGTGCCATCGCACCAGTTGATCCCATACCGCGATAGGATTTATATGACCGCCCCTGATGCAGATAGACCTCGCCAGGTGTTTCATCGGTACCTGCCAAAAGCGATCCAATCATCGCCACATCGCCACCAGCGGCAATCGCCTTGGCCAGATCGCCAGAATATTTGATACCACCATCGGCAATCACCGGCACACCATTCGCATGACAAGCTTCAGATGCTTCCATGATCGCGGTCAGTTGTGGCACGCCAACACCCGCGACCATCCGCGTTGTACAGATTGACCCCGGACCAATGCCAACCTTAACCGCATCGGCACCAGCATCCATCAAGGCCTTGGCCCCATCCGCAGTGGCCACATTGCCGCCAATCACCTGCACATGGTTGGCCAGCTTGCGTACCTTGGTAACAGTTTCTAGAACGCCTTGTGAATGGCCATGCGCGGTATCGACGATAATCACATCCGCGCCAGCGTCCATCAACGCTTCGGCACGCGCCATGCCGTCAACGCCAGCACCAGTGGCGCCCGCAACCAGCAAACGACCGCTTTGGTCCTTTGAGGCAAGCGGATGATTTTGCGCCTTTTCCATATCCTTGACCGTTATCAAACCGATACAGGCGTTATCCCCATTAATAACCACCAGCTTTTCGATACGATGTTCGTGCAACAGACGGCGCGCTTCATCTGGCGCTGCCCCATCACGGACTGTCACCACGTCACGCGTCATCAGGTCAGCCACCTTCTGCGACAGATCAGAGGCAAAACGCACATCACGGTTTGTCAGAATACCAACCAGCTTTTGCGGCGCATTGCCGACCTTTTCAACAACCGGAATACCGCTAATATGGTGGGTGCGCATCATATCCAGCGCATCACCTAATGTCTGTTCAGGTGTAATGGTCAGCGGATTGACAACCATGCCTGCTTCGAACTTCTTGACCTTGGCAATTTCGGTAGCCTGTTCTTCGATAGTAAAATTCTTATGCACAACACCAAGGCCACCAGCCTGCGCCATAGCAATCGCCAACCGATGTTCGGTCACGGTATCCATAGCCGCAGAAATAAGTGGAATGTTGAGACTGATCTGCTTGGTCAGACGGGTAACAAGCCCAACTTCAGCTGGCAACACAACTGAATGTGCTGGCTGCAAAAGAACGTCGTCAAAAGTGAGTGCTTCGCGAATTTTCATGAGGTGCCTTCCGTCTATCCGGTGGCAACGCACTATAGCCAAACACCCTGCACATTGATAGCCCTAAAATAGAGATGTAGGATTTTGAAATGCCTTATCCGGCATCCTCATCTTTTGGATTTACTGGTGCGTTTTTGGACGCGTCTTGGGGCGCATCGTCGGGCGTGTCTTTGGACATATTTTCCAGCCCATTGCCATGATACCCTGTAGCCAGCACATAGCTTTCAACCGATTCTGATCGGCTGGCGGTGGGTTTGACATGACGTACGGTTTTGAAATTCTGGCGCATCAGGTCAAGCACCGAACGTTCAGCACCGCCGCGGAAACATTTGGCCAGAAAAAAACCGTCCTTGCGCAGAACTTCCAGCGCAAAATCCAATGCTGTTTCCAGCAAAGCCGTGGTACGCAGATGGTCGGTTGCACGGTGTCCGGTGGTATCGGCGGCCATATCGCTCATCACCCCGTCAGCCCCGCCACCAACAGCATCTTTCATCTGTGCCATCATCGCATCTTCGGTCATATCACCAACAAAAATATCAGCATCAACGACATGTTCGGTTTCTAGCAGATCGATGCCAACAAGCTTTGCCTTGCTGATACCCAGTTTCGTGCGAATTGAGGCAACCTGAAGCCAGCCGCCAGGCGCACAACCAAGGTCAATGATCGCCATGCCGGGCTTGAGTAGCTGATAGCGATCATCAATCTGTTCAAGCTTGATCGCCGCACGCGACCGATAGCCGCGCGCCTTAGCTTCGGCGACATAGGGATCGTTCAACTGGCGGGTCAGCCATCTTTGTGACGACACTTTGCGACCACGCATTTTTTTAGGCTGGCGGGTCAGACCAGTTGCATTTCGATAGCTACGCCCTGAAGGGCCCTTTTTACCGGAATTATCGCTTCCAGATTTCATGCTCATACCAATTTTCTCAATTTAGGGGACAGCTATCAAACTGGCTATCCTTTGTCTTGAGCGACATTAGCATATTATTTGCCATGATTTTCAGCTATATTTCGGTTTTATAGCAATCGATTCCGATTGACCGCATATTTGTTGGACATAGCATGATCCAGTCTATGGCTTATCCAAGGTTCCTGAATGACATCAGCATCTTCACCACCACAGCAATTAAGCTGGCGTAGCCATTATTGGCAGACAATCGCATTGTCTTTGCCATTGGTAATTGGCCAGCTTGCCTCAATCGGCATTGCCACCGCAGATGTGATCGCGATGGGTCAGATCAGCAGTAATGATCTGGCGTCTGGGTCTTTGGCGGCACGCTTTTACCAGCCTTTCTACTTCATGGGGTTGGGCATCACATTGGCAACTGGGCCCATCGTAGCACAGGGGCTTGGCGGCAATGATCCGCGTCTGGTACGCCGCGCTTTTCGTCAAGGGATGGTGATTGCGGTCTTTTTGGCATTGATTGCCATGCCCTTTGTCATGGTGGGGGATATTGTTCTGGTCTGGCTGGGACAAGACCCAGCAATTTCGGCACATGCCAAAGATTTTCTATTCTGGTCGGCAATTGGCCTGCCATTCATGTTCCTGTTTTTTGTTCTGCGCCAATTTGTCAGCTCGCATAAAAAACCAATGCCGCAAGTGATCGCCACGATTGGCGGCTTGCTGGCAAATATTCTGGGGAATCATATTTGCGTCTATGGGTATGGGCCTATTCCGCCAATGGGGCTTGGTGGCATCGCGCTTTCAACAACAATCGTCTATTTGCTGATTTGCATCAGCTTGTTGATTTATATCGGCATTACCGAACCCTATAAATCGTCAAAGCCATTTCAACGCCTGTGGATTATGGATTGGGAGATCACCCGCCGCATCTTTGTTATTGGTATTCCCATAGGATGCACAATCGTTGCTGAAACCGGCATGTTTATCGCGGTTGTCTTTATCATCGGGCTTTATGGACCAGTCCCACTGGCGGCATCAGCTATTGCCAACCAGATTGCGGCGGTTGCCTTTATGGTGCCGCTAGCGATTGGTCAGGCCAGCACGATCCGCGTGGGTCATTTCGCCGGTGCCAATGACCGCCATAATATCAGTCGGGCAAGCTGGTCGGCTGTATGGGTTGGGCTTGGACTGTCTAGTATCATCATGGCCTATCTGTTCTTGCAATCCGAATTTCTGATTGATTTGTTTCTGGCTGATAACGATCCGATGGCGGCGGCTGTCGCAACCTTTGCCATTCCGATGATGATTATCACGGCACTGTTCCAATGGGGAGATGGCACACAGGCGATCACCATTTCGGCGCTTCGCGGTCTTAATGATACCAAGGTTCCAGCCTATATCGCGATTGCTTGTTTCTGGTTTATTGGTGTTGGCATTGGGGCGCTCGGGGCTTATGCCTTTGATTTCGATCCGGTTGCAATATGGGGATGTTTGCTAATCGGGCTTATGGTGGCATCGGTTGCATTGACATATCGCCTATATGTGGCAACCAGCCGGATTACCCGCGGCGGTGCGATTTTGACACAGTAACACCGCTATTTCTGCTGTATTAATCCTGTTGGGTCTAAATGATTTTGGGCTTATCATCCGTCTATGGTTACAACGCAAAGACATTTTGATCGCATCTGCCCAAGCATACCCTATGCCAATCCGGATAAGGGGGAACTTGCATCAGCATTGGTAGCCGAATTTGCGCCTTATCTTGATGCCAATAACGCGAATACGGATGACAGCTTTTCACCAACCGACATAGCAACCATTTTCACACATGCCCCGCATCTTTTGTTTCTGGCGCGTCGCTTTGCCGATGATATTGCTCGCATTCTGGCAGGGAACGCGGCTGATATTATCAATGAAGCGCATGACAAATTCCGGCAATCAATGCGGCATATCGATGATGAAAACAAAGCCATGCAAACCATTCGCCATTTCCGGGGACGGGTTTCATTTGCGGCGGCGCTTGCTGATATTGCCGGACTGACAATAATGGAGACGCAGTTCACCTGGCTTAGCGATGCCGCAACATGCGCGGTTCAGGAAACAGCACATTTTCTGATGCGCCACGCTGCCCGCCGCGGTCTGGCAAAGCCCCCACAAGACAATCTGTCAGGATGCGGATGGATTATTTTTGCCGTCGGCAAACTGGGCGCCGAAGAGCTGAATTATTCATCGGATATTGATCTGATTATCATACATGATCCAGATGCGAATCCGCTTAACGATCCTGCTACCGCACAGGCCTTTTATGTTGCACAAACACGCGCGCTGGTGAAATTACTTTCCGCCGCCACGGCTGATGGTATTGGCTGGCGCATTGATTTGCGATTACGCCCCGATCCAGGCGCAACCGCCGTTAGCATCCAGATCGCCGCGGCGCTTGGCTATTATGAATCTATAGCGCGCACATGGGAACGGGCGGCCTTTATCCGCGCCCGTCCAATCGCTGGGGATATTGAGGCCGGCTATGCTTTCCTTGATGAAATACAGCCCTTTATATGGCGCCGTTCGTTTGATTACACAGTCATGGATGATATGCGCACAATGTTACGTCGCCCGCCGGACAGTTCACAATGGACAGAATTTAATCTGAAAACCGGACATGGCGGCATTCGCACGATCGAATTTTTCACGCATGTTCTGCAACTGGTCTTTGGCGGGCGCGAACCTGAAATCCGTCAACATCGTACACCTCAGGCTTTGCATATGCTGGCCAAAAAAGACTGGATAACATCTGCACAGGCTAACGGATTAATTGCCTTATATACTTTGCTACGTCGTGCAGAACATCGGTTACAGATGATCGCCGATCAGCAAACGCATAGCCTGCCCCGTGATGATGTCAGCTTAATCAACTTTGCCCGTTTCATGGGGCATGAATCAGCGCAAAGCTTGTGTGACACGTTGGCCGACATTCTGTCCAAGGTCAGTGACATGACCGCACATGACCTGCTGGATGGCATTCTAGCTGCAAATATCTCAGACACATCTAACCTTGTCAAAGAAGACAACAAAACAATAGACATCTTTCTGGAAGATCAGGAACAGCTTGTCACATGGCTGAACTCAATCGGTTTTGAACGCCCCACAGATGTAGCCACCGCATTGTCTGGCTGGATTGCTGGACGTATTCCAGCAACGCGCGGCGAGCGATCACGGATGCTGCTTGGGCGCTTGATGCCCGAATTATTGCGACAACTTGCCAAAGGCACGCAACCTGATAATGCCTTTGCCGCACTTGCCTATTTTATTGAAGAGCTGCCAGCCAGCGTGCAGATTTTCTCGCTTCTGGATTATAATCGACATCTGGCGCGGTTATTATGTGACATTATTGTTCTGTCACCTCGCCTGACGCAGATTTTAAAACGTAATCCGATGCTGTTCGAATTGCTGTTATATAAAGAATTTTTTGATCCCCTGCCCAATGCCCAGACCATTGCTGGAGATATTCGCAAAATCATAACCGGACAGCCTGTCGAAGACGCGCTTGATAATATCAAACGCCATACACGCGAATTACGCTTTCGTGCCGAATTACAAGCCATAAGCCTGAGCAGTGACCGCGCAACATTGGAACGTTCGTTAAGCGCGATTGCCGATGCAACCACCCAGACAGTGCTGGAACTGGCACGTGCTGATATGGAGCGTCGCCATGGCAAAATCGCAGGCATGTGCGGTATCATTGCGCTTGGCCGATTGGGCATAGCGCAACTCACAGCCACATCTGATCTGGATATATTATTCGTCTATGACGCCCCGGATGCCGCAAGATCAGATGGTACCCGAAGCCTTGATGCTACCAGCTATTATATACGCCTGACGCAGACCTTTGTTAGCTGGCTGACAACACAAAGCGCCGAAGGTGCCCTCTATGAAGTTGATTTGCGGCTTCGTCCCGAAGGCTCGGCAGGGGCTGTAGCGACACCGCTTGACAGGCTTGCACATTATATCGACACCGATATTTGGTTATGGGAAAAACTGGCATTGACCAAGGCGCGGTTTGTTGCTGGTGATGACAATCTATCCGATATGGCGATGAAACCAATCCATGATGCCATTAATCAGGCGCATAACCGCGATGACGTTATGGCCAGCATCACCGATATGCGAAAACGCATGGCGGCCTCACAAACAGCCACATCAAAATGGCAATTACGGCTCCAGACTGGTGGTCTGGGTGACCTAGATTTGCTGATACAGGGATTACGCCTGATACATGGCGACCATTTTGTCAAAAGTGGCCAGACCGTGGCGGAAATTCTTGCCCTTCTGACGACTGACAAGCTGATAGACAGTAACGATGCAAATATACTGGCTGATGCGCATATGGTAATGGGGAATGCGCAACATGCGCTGCGCCTTTCAATGGAATCAACACGGACGATTAACGATGCCCTGCCTCCAGCCTTGGGACAGTTCCTGTCAAGCTGGCTTGATATGGCAGACGTCAATCAGGTAGCGGTTGCACTTGATGATATACGGGCGTCGGTACGCGAGATCATGACACGGCTCTAAACCATGCCTAGGCAGGAAAACACGGCGTTACTATCAATTTTTTTCTAACTATTTTTCTTTTTCTGTTTTTTGTCCCTTAATCGACATACCAACAACGAAATCAGAACAGACGTAGTTCATTTTACGGACGTAAGAGAGAGACTAAATCTGCTTCGCATGCGGGATTGGTTTTCTTCGTAACATTTTATATTTGACGTGCGCTAATTTAGGTGAAATCTAGAAAAGTAACGTCGCAACCCAAGTGAAAGATCCGCTATGTTCCGATCTATCGCCGCGTCATGGACTTTGTTTTTCGGCTTGCTTCTCATTATGGCAGGTAACGGGCTTCAGGTCGTGCTTTTGGGAACGCGGGCAAGCGAGGCGGCGTTTAGCAATATCGCTACTGGCTTTGTCATGGCGGGCTATTATGTTGGCATTTTCGCTGGTTCTATTCTGGTGCCACGCATTCTGGGAAATGTTGGGCATGTTCGCGTATTCGGCGCCATGTCGGCGATTGCCTCATCGGCGATTCTGATACATGCCGCCTTTGTTGATCCGGTTTTATGGGCGGTCATGCGCATCCTCACCGGCTTCAGCTTTGCTGGCATGTATATTGTCTGCGAAAGCTGGCTCAATGACAAAGCGACCAATGAAACACGTGGCCAACTTTTGTCGATCTATATGATCATCAATATGGGCGGCATGAGCCTTGGTCAGGTCATGATTTCATTTGGCACAGATGGCGGATATGGATTGTTTTTGCTGGCATCGGTTATGGTCTCGATAGCGGTGGTACCCATTCTGATTACCGTTGGCAAAGCACCCGAATTTGATACGCCCGAACGGTTGGGATTTCGCCGCCTTTATCAGATTTCGCCATTGGCTGTGATGGGCATGGCACTGACAGGTGCCGCAACCGCAATGATCTTTGGTATGGGCCCTATCTATGGCCGCAGCATTGGCTTGACCAATACCGAAGTTGGCTATTTCATGGCGGCGGTAACATTAGGCACTCTGGTTCTACAATACCCGGTGGGGCAGCTATCCGATCGTTTTGACCGCCGAATTGTTATTCTTGGCGTCGCTATTGTATCAGGTCTAAGTGTCCTTGTTGCCACCTTGCTTGATGCGAATAATCTAGCCTTGTTATTAATATGTATGCTGATTTTCGGGGGCACTAATTTTCCGCTTTATTCGCTATGTATCGCGCATGCCAATGACTATCTGACCCCGCGACAGATGGTGGCAATGGCGTCTGGCCTGATTATGATTAACGGGGCTGGCGCGGTGATCGGTGCGCCTATTGCCGCCATGTTTATCGAATATCTTGGCACAATCAGCTTTATGCCAGCGATTGCCACATTACAGTTCTTGTTGGCGCTGTTTGTGCTGGTTCGTATGCGGAGCCGTTCAGCCGTCCCCGCCGCCGCACAGGGGCCATATGTGGCTATACCTGATTCATCAAGTGGTGTTGCTGCCAGCCTGAATCCGGAAACCGAATGGGTGACTACCGACGAAGACGGATTTGCCGATGATGACCCACTGAAAGATAATCCATATATGAAGTAAGCCATATGTGAGTGGAGGCATATATGAACCATGCTTTGTAGGAATAAGGCATTTAAGTCAGAGCATGTTGCACTTTATGATGTTTTTTGAGTTAATTTTGCATCAAGACAAAAGTACTAATTAACTCAAAATCATTAGCGCCTAATGGTAAATGATATTAGTTTACCATAATGAACAGAATTGCAAAATTTTACGCATATTTACTGCTTATCTGTGGGGTTGGATTATCAGTCAGCCAGCCCAGCATGGCTGTCGATAGCCCGTTCGATATTGGGGGTACGGTAACGGTCACACGGATCAGCGATGGCGACTCATTGCGTAGCGGTTCGTTACGCATCCGCCTGTTTGGCATTGACGCCCCTGAGATTAAACAAATTTGCCACAACGCTTCCAGCCTAAAATGGCCATGCGGCGTGAATGCCCGCGACCGTTTACGTGAACTGGTCAAAACCGCCGCACATCTGGAATGCCGGCTACGTGACACCGATCGGTATGGCCGCCTTGTCATGCAATGTTTTGCCAACCAGAAAGACATAAGCAGAACACTTGTCGAAGAAGGCATGGCGGTTGCCTATGAACGTTATGCCAAGGAATATATCGCTGTGCAGGCACAAGCACGCGATGCTGGGCGTGGCATGTGGGCTGGCACATTCGACATGCCTGAAGACTGGCGCAAAGCGAACAAATAACCAGAAACCATTCAACAGAACTTCATTATCTATCTTTTGTGATCTTGACCAGTGCGTTAAATTAGGGTCATTGTGACCAATCACAAATCCGAACAACTGTTAAACGAATAGGGTAATATCATGTCAGACGATGAACGTATCACCATCATCGCCGAAACTTTTGAAGCTGCTGCGCTTGAATTTCATCGGCGCAAACTGGCATCTCAGGGTTTTCGGATGGCGGGGCCTATTTCAACCCAGCGTTTTGAATTGATGCGTGGTGCCGAACGCGAACTTCTGTTTGATGGCCAGCCAATGTTTGCGGTGACCTTTTCAAAAGAGGACTAAGGCGTCTGCCTGAAGCTTTCAATCCTACAGCAAACCAAGCTCGCGCAATTCGGCGACCATCGCTGGTGGCATTTCCTGACCATCTTCCTGACTGACCATAACGTCACGCGGCGCATCCTTTGAATCCAGATAACGCCAGCCCTGAAAAATGCGCATCCGCGTTGGTTCGACCTTGACAAGGCCTGGTGCCAGCACAATGCCACATGCCGGACGGCCATCAGCACGCGTTACCTCTCGAAGTTCGATGATTGGCTGGCGCGCGCACATAACGCCTTTTATGATCCAGTAAATTGACCCACCTGCCAGAATTTCGTCAGCGCGACGTGGCCGGTTACGGGTGACATGCATCAATGGCATATGCGCCGCAACCCGGCTATTTTGCCATTCCTGCAGCGCCTCGAAAGAGGCAGACCCAACCGACAGTTTTTTTAAATGCACAGGCATTACGGGTGGACTTTCTGACAATAACAAGGAACCAACATGATCATGACATTAAATAAGATAAAGCGCTGCAAGGCCAAGGAAAACAAAAAACCCGACAACATCTGTAATTGTCGTAATAAAAACGCTTGATGCCACTGCCGGATCAACACCCAAGCGCAATAATCCCAAGGGTACGACAGTGCCACTCAAGCCAGCCACAATCAAATTGGCAAACATAGCTACCGCCATGACCATGGCAATTTCAGCGTCACCAAACCACACGTATGACAAAGCTGAAGACAAGCCCGCAAAAATAACACCATTGAGAATTGAAACCAGCAACTCGCGACGCACAAACGACCATGCCACCATATTATCAAGCTGGCGTAGCGCAATAGCACGGACAACGACAGTGACGATCTGGGTGCCTGCATTGC
>NZ_CAXBVX010000067.1:0-11929 GCF_963979125.1 uncultured Candidatus Puniceispirillum sp. | reverse complement strand
CTGGCGTCCCGAGCGGCGGCGGGAACGGACTTTGTCTCATTATGACGTGTCTGTGGCACATCGGGGACGGGTGGTGCGCCTGCAAAGCGAGTATCCCTACCACATCGGCGAACATATCCGTTTTGCCCGTTAATGCAATCTAGCCATCTTTAGATCTCACCGGAGCCAAAAAAATGAAACATATAAACTCAAAACTGAAATTCGCCCTTGCCGTATTGGCAGTGCCAGTAGCGCTGTCTGCCTGCCAGCCCATAACAATGTCAGGCTCGGCGGCGGCGATTGATTATCGCTATGAACGGTTTGCCGACATGCAGGTTAAAGCCAATTATGACGCGTGCCGCAAGACCGCCTTTGCGCTTGATAAAAATGCTGGCGCTGATGTGTCACGCTTTTTGGCAAGTGCCGAAAAATTTGAAAGTTGCGAGCTAATGCTTGGTGATTCTGGTTCAATCATTGACCGGGATATGCGGTTGAAGGCCATCGCCATGGGCGTGCAAAACTATATCAAAGGTGGTGATCTTGCCAAAGCGCGCACCATGCTTGAGCAGTTTGAGCAGGTCGCCGATGGCGCGGATCTTCTCTATCCGGACTCAACCTCTTTTCTCGCCAGCATGCATGTCTTGTTGAACGCGCCCCACAATAAAAACGCGCTCCAACTTGCCAGTCAGAATGCGAAGGGCGAGATCAAGGATGAAATTCGTCGGGCTTGGTATTGGCAGACAAATTGACCGGCCAGCCCCGTTAAAGTTCAAGAATAGAAGGATTGTCTCTTATGTCAGGATTTAGAACCATCATTATTGCAACGATTGCGTTGGTTGGTGTCAGCCAAATGCAGGCCGCTGTCGCTTTTGCAGAAATAGACCGGCAATGGCGTCCACAATTGTCGGAAAAAATTCTGCTATTGCCGCCAAAACATATGAATGACGCAATCGAGCAGGATTTTAGCAAGTCGGGCCTTGCCCAAAATATGACTAGCGTGGAAACGCAGCTGTTTGATCAGGTCAGTGCCATCGGCCAGCTGAAACAGAACCTGTCACGCTATGATGAACAAGAACAGATTGAAGCACGGCACCAGATTATTGTTGGTAAAAAGACCTATATTGAATTGCTGGGCCAACAAATCGATCTGAAACGCGAACGTCTACATACCAAACTTGGGTTGTTGAAACGCCTTGATCGCAATTTGTCAAGCGACACAGCCCAGCAAAAAGTGGCGTCGGATGTCGCGCAATTGCAAGCGGATGCCAAATCACGGATCGAGGGGATTAGCAGTAAATTGCGTGAACAGATAGCGCTTGAACCTTTGACCAAGGAAACCAATTTCAGCAAAGCCTTTGACAAGAATATGGCGGCCATTTCTGCCCTGAAAGACGCTATTGCCAGCCACCGTATGCAAAGCCGGCTTGGCCTTGATAGCGGTGCAACCAAGTCCGATATGCTGCGCCAATTGATGTTGGATACTGAAGCAGATTTGGCGCTTATCGGGATCGAAACCGAGCTTCTTGGGCATATGGCACATTTACTATCACTTGATGCAATGGCGCTTGCCGAGGATGTCGCTGCACAAAGTTTCACTGTGGCGACGAAAGCCCAAACCTACAGCAGTCCATCGGATGCTGTGCCCCTTTTCACACAATAAAATATTTGGAGATCAACTGATGAAAAAAATTATACTTGCCTGCTTAGCCTTTGCAATCGCTGGCGGCGCTGCTGTATCAGCCATGGCTGGTTCGTTGGAAAATCTGGAACGCGAGCGCGCCCTTGCCATCGCCGCGCTACTCGATAGCACGATCGATGTTGAGGCTAGGTGGAACAAGCTCAATCTGTCTACGGCTCGGCTTGCCGATCTTGAGGTAATGGTGATCAATGACAAATCGTTGAAAAGCACTTATTCGCCGCGGGTCAAACATGCGCTGTCGAATTATGAATTGACCTTTTTGGCGCATGCCTCGGCTGAAGATTACAAGTCGATCGCCGCTCATTGGTTTGAACGCATCGGTTTGAGCACGGATCAACTAATGGCGTCGCGGCTCGCCAAATGACCGGTGTTTCACAACAAATGCAGCCCTCTAGCATGTGGCGTGTCGACCTTGGCCTTGGCGTTCGCGCTTCGGCGGTGTTTGGCGGGCTGGTGGTAATTGGCCTCGCCTTGACCCTGCTTTTGTTTGGGGTTGCGCCAAAGGACCTGTTTGCCGCCGCCAAAGATACGTTGGGTTTATTGTTCATAGCCTTGGCGGTTGGGCTGGTGCTGACGGTGATGATAGCGGCTGCTAAAATCCGCGATACACAGCTCGATCGCCAGTTAAAGTCTGTTTGGCTTCACATTGGCCTTCATGCGGCTAATGGCATTGCCACAGTGGCTTTGACTTTTACCTTGTTTGGGATCAGCGCCGGTATTGGCGAGCTGGCCGCGGGTGATCTGAACATTGACACCATCAATACGGTAATTGCCAGCCTGACTGACCAGTTCAGCATGGCCTTTATGACATCGGTGGTTGGCTTGCCCCTTTCGGCGCTAATGCGCGTTGTGGTCGGTG
This sequence comes from uncultured Candidatus Puniceispirillum sp., assembly GCF_963979125.1. Classification (NCBI taxonomy): domain Bacteria; kingdom Pseudomonadati; phylum Pseudomonadota; class Alphaproteobacteria; order Puniceispirillales (SeqCode); family Puniceispirillaceae (SeqCode); genus Puniceispirillum (SeqCode); species uncultured Candidatus Puniceispirillum sp. The sequence goes on along the minus strand of NZ_CAXBVX010000067.1, from coordinate 9,392 downwards.
TGACTGGCAAGCGTCAGGGGTTTTGATATCTGCAGATCAAACTCTGTGAGAGAACGGAAAGGTAAAGTTATGCGATTTCTCATTTTTAACATGGTGGTGTTTTTAAGCATTGGCTATTTATTCACCGCGGCACCTGGCCAGTCTGTTGGCAATTGGCTCGATGCAACTATCGATATGGTCAGTCGGATAGTGGCATCAGCCCCCCCAACTGCTGCGTCAAAAAAGATGCCGGCGCTGGAAGACAAGCTGGCGCAATTAGTGGTCCCAACGCCCCTGCCTGTTGCCCCACACAATGACGATATAAAAATCAATGGCAATACGATCCAAAAAATCATTAGTGATTCAGTAAACAACTATTTGGAGGAAATTGCCGCTGGCCGTGGCGGTGTTCAAGCTGATAATGCGGCGCCATTGCCGCGCGCAGCCGCTACCACTGCCGCACCAGCTGACCAGACCGCACCATTGCCAATTAATCGCGCCAGCCAGACCACGGTCACGGGCAAAATGCCGGATCCGGCCGAACAAAATACAACGCCGCCAACGGTCAGTCGGGCGCCAGCCGAAGCTGATGCATTGCTGGCAAGTGGGTTTTCTGAACTCTACCCAGCTGAACCAAAGGCGGTTTCTACAGCGAGTGATGAGCTGGCACCGCAGCATACGTTTGCTGCACCGGGTTTTATGAATTTGGGGGATCGCCAAGCAGCGCTGTCGGAATTGATCCAAAACTTGCAACTCACTTATTTAGAACGGGCAGGACAATAAATGCGCATCTGCCCAAAAAAGGGCACAGCGGTCCTAAATCTGGTGGCGATTGCGGCAATGGTCTGGCTTTACTGTCTTGATAAAATTGCTGCGGATCCAGTAGCCGCAATGCCAGGCCAGCCATCCTCGATGCAGGCACCTGATAGCGTGGAAGCAAAGATGCCTGTCGACCGGCTTGAGGCGGGAATTAACATGTCCAATATCAGGTTGCCGGCCCCACCACCAGTATCGGCAGCAATGCGATTGCCGCAAGCAGCAGTGTCACAACCATCGGCAAACAAACAAGTGTTGTCTGAGCTGTTCCCTGCCTCAGAGCCGGCCCTGGTGCCGCTGGTCCCCAAAACGGCGCAGGAGGCAACAGCGCGTACCATGCCAATGATCGCAAAACCCATCAATGTGAAGCCAGCCAAATTAAATCAAGTGGCGGTTAAGCCCTTGATGGTATCACCGGCGCAACGAAAGCCAACAGCGCTGGCACGTTTAGCAGCACCAGCACCACCGAAAATTATGAAGACACCTGCCTTGCGACCAATTACCGTGCCGCCTCCACCACAAACACGGGCCCCGCAGAAAACCGCGCTACAAGACTTAGATATTCGCCAAGCCAATTTGCTGAAAGGGCAGCGAACGCTGGACATGGTTGCTAACAAAGGGGGGCTGGATATGGAAATTTTCTGGCCGGATACCGAGCGACAATCAGCCTATCTTTATGATGTTATGACCCGGTGTTTTGGGATGCGTTCAGCGGTTCTAAATCGGGCTGGCGAAATGGTTTCAACTGCTGGCAAAGGCGAGGCCAATCATGCTGGACTATCCCCATTGATTCGACAGTTGAGACAACCGGCCAGTCGGGGCGAGGCGGATATAATTGCCAAAATTGTTGCCCAGCATCACATCCGCGGCGCGTATACGCCGGTGCGTATTTTCACCAAATCGGTTGATGCGCGTCTGGTTGATGGAATCGTACAGCTGACCGGGAAACCAATCGGCCCAAACAGTGTTTTACGGGCCGATTATGTGATCGATCGGGGGCGCGTCTTTGTCGCGAATATCACCCATGATGGCGTCCGGGCAGCCGGTCGTGTTTTGCTGGTTGACGGAGGCTGCTAGGCCAGATCAGCGGTTCAATGCTTGGTTAAAATCGCGTGTAACAACAAACCGCATATAGTCGGTTTTAAGGTCAATAATCTTGATAGCTGCACCGCCAAGATTGACCACTTTGCCGTCTGACAATTTATGACTGACCACCTTTGGACGGGTGATGTTTTTACCAGCCGCGTCCATTTTGCGGTAAATCATATTGACCACGGTTGCCGCCCCATACCCAGCATGAATGCCAGCTAACTCAATTTCATGTGTTACCAGGTCGGTAGACCCATTCACCTTGGTCTGATTGCTGTGCATGATCTCGCCAAGCCGGGCGACTCTCTCACCACCGGTCTCATAGACAGTTGGTTCGGTTACGTGTAACGGCGCGGCAGTTTGCTGGCACGCCGAAAAGGCCAAGGCACAAAAGCCAATCATTGCCGCATGACCGATGAACCGCCTTGATCTGTCTGCTGTCATTTTTTCATCCCTCAACATAGTCCCTGTGACTATCAAAACAATATTAGTGAAAGCAAGCAAGTTTAATTGTCGGTGGCTGAACCTTGGGCAAATCTGAACCCAGTTCCTGATTTTTCAATCCGCCGCATCATTTGTGCGGCTGGGCGAGGGGTGGATGACAGCGCGTTAAACCACGGCAACAATTCAGAATCAGGCCGCATCGAGGCCATGACCAGCAGGGTTTTTGCGGCGGATTTCATAGTGCTGTCCATGGTAAAACTTGGCAAGGTAACGCTTTGCTTTGGCGGCAGGGCAGCATGGTTTCGCAAAATCATGTTTGGTGCGGCATTGTCTTGATGGCTGTAAAGGGCGGTCCACACGCCGATGGGTTGGTCGGATCTGTTGCCAAGCGTTAGTTGAAACTGGCAGCCATTATTGATCCAGCTAGGCAAGGTGTTGGTGGTGATGGTGGCGGTTCGTGGCGCAGCGCAAGTGGCATCTTGCCCGGGGATCAGTCGTATTTCGATATGCACATCGTCGCCAAGCCCGGTAGCCCGGTGACGAAGATACTTTTCAAAAAAAAATGCGCCATTCACGTCTAGCCAATTGCCGTCTTGTCGCATTTCGCGCAGTTCCATAAATAACTCGCGATAGCGACCTTCTGTATCAAGCCGGGTCAAAGGGGCTGCAAACTTGATCGCCAGATGGCTGCTCACCGCAATGCAAGCAAGCCCGATGGCGACCGCTGCAATAACGCGTTTAACCGGCCGCCGCCCCACGACTAATGGGGCTGTTCCCCCAATGCCGGTGGTCAAATTAAAATAAGCGGCCATGTTGATGATTGATGTTACCGGCACCCATGTGATCGCCAGTTCCGACGGGTCGTCTTGCTCGATCGCTTGAATTTCGGCGATGTTTGCTGGGTGTGCGATCACCAGAACTGGGTCGGCAAAACGCGGCTTTTTGTCAAGCGCAGCGCGGGTCATCTGCCATTTTTTGTTGATCTCTCCAACCGGTTGGATAATGCCTTTCGGGGTTACCTTGCCGGTTGTCCACATAAGCGCGTGTGGCGAAATGGCCGCTGACTTATCAGGTTCGGCATGGAATAAATGCATAACAGTCAAACCCACCTGCCAGCTATGGCCTTGCGTGATCGGGCCTGACAAATCAACCCGGTAGGAGGGGTGACCCGTCATTTGTTCAATAAGACCGGTTGGCCGTCGCACAAAAGCATCATAAAGCGGGCTGATCGGCAGTTCTTGAAAGCTGTCCGAAAGGCACAGCACCGACCGGATGTCTGGATCTTCTTCTGTAATCGAAACAACCTCGACCGGTCCGTGGGTCGTGGCGATCCATATGGTTGGTAATGTCACTTAATGAAGAACTCCGCCGCTGGGTCGTTAAAGGCATCAATCACCAGATTGTCCTCGCCGACCATAACTTGCGATACGCCATTATGAACCGACGATAGGCTGATAAAGTTATAGTTGTTATTGTGACAGTAATAAAGATGTTGTGGGGTGGTTTCTGTCAGTTTGTGAATGCGGATGATCAGAAAATGGGCGCCGTCGTGGCGTGATGATGCCTTGAGTTCGAGATCAAATTGTTCACCTGTCCGTTTGTCCATCTGTGCACTGGCGGCGGCGGCTTGGGATGGCTGGGTATAAATGGCCATCGACCGCAACAATGCTGCAAACCGGCTGGCCTGTTTGGCGTTGCTGCCGATCTTTGCGATCGTCTCGGCATGTGTGTCAGGGGCGGTGGCGGCGGCCAATAGGTCGCCAAACGTCAGTTGCCGCACTGTATCAGGTTGATGGGCTGCAAGGCTTGTGTCCAACTGGTGATAGGTTTCCAATGTGACAAAATGCGCTGTGGCGTCGTCAAGTCCGATGGTTGGTTCGTCAGAGTGATGGGTCATGAAGTTTGTCCGTATATCTGTCTGAAGTGGTCAAAGAATAAGTCCCGGTCGGCGATGCAGCGGGATTGCAGTGACGGGGTACCGGATTGGGCGGTGGTAATGGCCGGGTTATTACTGACCAGTCGGTTCAATGGTGGTGCAAGACGTGACAATATTTCGATACCATTAGCCAATTCAGCGGTCCATGTTTCGACATCTTCGGTTGGCAATTTGCCAAGACCTTTGCGACGAAATTTCTTTTTTGCCTGTTGCAAGCGGTGCAATAAAAGTGGCATGACATCTGGCGCTGTATCAAGAAGGGTGGCGCTGATTTGCGCGACCAATTCCTGTTCATCAACGGGGCCGGTAAGGCGCGATCGCACATCTACGCCAACATCGCGCATCGCTTTTTGTTCAGTCACATCGGCCAACGGCAGGGCGGCATAAACAAAAGCTGGTGATCGTGCCAAGTAAAGCGAAAAAGTCGCCGCTTTGGCAAGCCCTTCTAAGGTGTCATGCAGCTGTTTGATCTGGCCTATCGCCACGTCATAGGCGCTAGTGTCGACAATGCCGTCCATCGTGTTCAGCTGGTTTTTTTTCTGGCGTAATGCCTCGATCAGGCGGGCTTGAACGGGGCCAAAAGTGACCAGACGCAGGATGGTTACAATCAGGGCTGGCCCATCGTCACCAAAATCTAGAAGCTGCGCTATATGGTCTTGTTCGGTAGCGGTAACTAGTTTGATCGTTTGCAATTCTGCGGAGCTGATTTTACCAAGTTGCGATCCGATCGGGACATCGTCACTTGCGTCATCAAACATCGTCTTGGCTGTCTGTTGGTCTATCTGGTCAAGCGCTGCCTGCCCCTGTTCGCTCAGCGCATCGAGACTAGTTTCCTGCTGGAACTGATTCCTTGTGGCGGCGCGGATGGCGTGCCGGAATCTCACCCAGTTTTGTACGCAATTGGTATAGAGTCGAAATTTGGAATCTGCATCAAGGCTGAACTGTATCCAAAAATCAACAATCAGCTCATTGTCAATATCGTTGACACTAATGGGGTGATCGGCGCCATAGCGCTCCACTAAGAAATCGCGCAATGATCTAGCTTTTTTTTCCGAAGATGCTGTTGCCATATGGTTTCTCAGGAAGTGATAGATCTCGCGCGAGATTTCATTCGATATCGCGGTGACATCTTGCCGGTTCTTTGCTTTGGCGAGGCGGTTATAGAACGCCTCAAGCTGATCATAACCAATAATTTCTAATATCAGATCGAGAAGCGCCGAATGTTTGGCAATGTGAAACAGGTTCACATCAAATGTTTGGCTGCGATGACTGGCTTCGGCGATCGTTTGGGGGCGTGCGCTAGCCGGGGTGCTGGCAGCCGATTTCAGCCCCTGTCCAAGGCTGCGCGCTGTGACCGGTTGCGACATGGCAAACCAATGATAGAGCGCAACACCGTTTTGGGCGCTAACCGATAGAAAATGACACAACGGAAATATCACCTTTGCATAGCTATGACCGGCAAGGACTTTAAGAAGATTTTGCCGGGCTTGATCGCTGTGTCTTGGTCGTCCGTCGGCGACGGTGTTATCAAAAATTGTTCTTATCAGATCAAGCAGTTCATGGCTTGGACCATCATCTTGAACTGTCATTCGGTGCAGTAATTTATAGGAAATATTGGACATCGGTTTTGTTTTGTTATCTGCCGCGCGGCGCCAATTCGTTCACAACCGACAGCCATTTATCGACATGATTGATATGCGTTGTCAAAGCCGCCTTTCGATCTGGCTTAGCATGTTTTTCTAATGTTTGTACAGTAAGCAGGCGCTGCCCAGCACGCCGCCGCGCGTCCCCCATGACCTTTTTATCCACGGCATTTTGATAATGTCTCGATCGTGCCAATACCCGCGATACATAGTCGCGCGTGTAAGGCAGTACCCGGGCACTGCCGTTTTTCATCACCGCTGATCCACCATTATAATGTGATAAGGCAAGATCGATGCGTCCATTGTATTTTTTGATCAAATGATCCAAGAATCTGACGCCGATGCGAATATTTGTCCGCGGGTCAAACAATGCAGCCCGCCCGGTTTTATAAAGGCCGAAAGCGGTGGCTGGCATGATTTGCATAATGCCAACAGCGCCTGCATGGCTGACAACATGTGGTCTGAAATTGGATTCGGTTTCGGCTACCGCAAGGGCTAATGATGGCCGCACATAGGTTGTTTTCAGGCTTTCTGAGATAATCGTCTGCTCGATCCGATCGGCTGACCAGTATGCTGCCGCCTGTTGCGCTGTCGCGGACAGTATCACCGCCATCACGGTAAAACCCACCAAGCCGCGCCGACGAAGGTGTGCGATGAACGCCCTCATTGGCTCGCCCTCTTACTTTTCAGACGTGCCTGCCATGCCGCATCAAGCTTGGTGATTTGCAGGTTTTGATGACCAACCTTACCGACAATCTCAAGGACCGCCGACAACTCTAGCTGGGGGTCAACCGCCAGCAGAATTTTTTGATCTGCAGGTAAAGCCGAAACATTAAGCCGGGTCAGATCTTTGTCGTAGAGCTGGCCGCCGCTATAAACAAATAAATCCATTTTTTCACCGGTTGGGCCGGTGCCATTATTGCCCATTTTGATCTGTTGATTGGTTGGCGGGCTGTTCAATACAGCTACCAGCATCAAGATCATCAGGCTGAAGAATGCCATCGACAGTGCCAGGCCAACCTCGGCAAGAGGATTACCACCTTCGTCACTCAGCATCGCATTAGTCCCCTATTTTCCTATCAGTTCACTAATAGTGTTATGGGATCATTTGGCTAAGTTTTGATTTGGGTCAGTTATATTTAAGCGGGTTTCCGGCGCTGCCACGGCTGGTGCCGGCAGCGGTCAGCACAATTTGAATGGTCCCGGGCTTGACAAGCACATCGGCGCCGGCTTCAGGGTTGATGCCGATATCACGAAGACTAATGTCAATCCATTTTTGTAATTTGATATTTGAGGCCTCGCTGTAATAGGAAAATCGTGTATGCGGGCCAGCGTGCCGCATGTTGACGATCTTCAAGAAGCCTGGAAATTCATTCACCATTAAATCGATGAATTGGGTTCGTTGGGCTTGATTGAAATTGACTAGGTCAATCTGCACTTTGTTGACTGGGTCGCCAGCATCTGCCATCGCGCCAGATGGACTGCTGATCAATTTGCCAATACGCATAGCCAAGGTTTCGGCGATTTGCCGCGCGGCGCGGCTGCCCAATATTTGGGCGCAAGCGGCATCACAATCAAGTGGTAGCAAGAATCCATCGCCATCGATATGTGATGACACAACCTGGCTTGCTGTTGCCGACGATATAACCGTCGCATTCGATTGAAGGTAGGCATTCCGGTTGGCGGGTAGATGAAGCTGGGATTGCAGAAAAATGATCAGCACATCGCCATAGTGGGACTGGATTGCAGACAAGCGAGCCAACACCTCGGCGCGGCTGGCGCCGGTGATCTGGGCCTTGCGCGACAAGACGACAGGATCAAGCACAATAAAATTCATTTGGTTCAGCCGTGACTGAAACGCATCGGCAGCGGTTTTGGCAAGGCCGGATACGGCGCGGCTATCGGTGGCGGAGGCATCAAACACAACGATTTGGGAATTGGCATGGCTAGCTGATAACGGGGTGGTAAGTCCGATCAACAGCAGCAATAGCATTGTCCAGCGATGCGCAAAATCTACGTGTTTCATAATCAATCCTTTAACGCCAAGACATCGTATTGCGTCACAACGTGATACAAACTGTTCCAAATTTTGCACCATTTTCCAAGATTAAACGCAGCTTCTTGTTGTGATATAGAATAGTAAAATCTTGTCCTGGCACCATCTGATGCTCGATGAAAAATATATGTAGCCATTTGGTTAGGCGTTGTTGTTTCGCTGTGGTTCGGTATGTGTAGCTTGCGTAATGACTTTGCGATGCGTCAACCAGATCGATCGCGACGAAGCCGGGAAATTCGGTTTCCATTTCCTCTAAAATATAGTTCTGCTGGCAACCGTTAAAATTTTCAATCGTCATGGTTACCATATATTCGTCGCCAGCCCATGGCGCGCCATGGGACCACGCCAGATCGCGGCTGTTATCTTGCATCTGGCGCGTTGCGCGCCGCGCCAGAGACAGGGCGGCAACGCGCAATTCGTCGCGGCTGACATCTTGCGCCACATCAAGGCTGGCAACGCTGCTGACAAGCCTGCCTGATGGGAGGGCAGTAATCCGCACTGTTGGCAGAACGCGATCATTTTCAACTGGTGACAAGTTTGTTTCGATCAACAGTCCAGCTTGTTTTTGTGATTTCAGCGCCGCGCTTAGCTGGTCAAAGAGGCGTCCTGAACCGTTAGCCAATGCGGGCCGAGCGGTGTTGGTTGTGGCCGCGCGTGGATCTGTGAGGCGCAACCCCAAATCAAGAAACGCTGCCTCGATTTCGCGGGCGAACCAGCGGCTTGACAGGTTTGCGCCATCACTTGGGTCGATAAAAGCAGGGATTACTGTGCTGTCGGCGACTGCTGCGTGAAATGGCGTGAATATCCCACCGAAGAGGCTGAATAGCCCCATATGAAAGATGATGGTAAGCTGCCGCAATCGTGACCAAACGACCAGCTTTCTGACGGGCTTGACACGGAGATCACGAGATTTGGTGTGGCGTTGATACTGCATGCTTTTGGTGTCTTTCCTTTGCTCGGCACAGGACTTTCTTTACAATGCATTGGCGCGCCGAAGCCTATCTGCTTCACTGAGCCAATAGCGGGTTGTGGCAATCTTTTTACGCCATCGCGGTAGATCCGACAAAGGTTCGTACCGTGTATAAATATCATCCGGCGACCCTGTTGCATATAGCATCGTATCAATTACGGGTACGGTGGGTTGGTGGATGCCTGCCAATTCACGTTCAAAGACCGCGCGTGCGGCAAAAATATTGGCTACAATACCACCTGGATAACTGACAACGCGCGACATGGGCCAAGGGCCAAGAGCGTGTCCGTTGTTAAATTCAACAAGCGCCATAGCCACATCCCCCTTGTTGGCTTCGATAAGCTGATCCAAACTTTTAAGTCCAATTTTAATATTTATTGCAGGATCAAGAAGGTCATGACCATGATAGGGTCTGTCAAGCCGGTTCGGGTCAAGCTGAAAAATGCCGAGGCGCTGTGC
>NZ_CAXBVX010000066.1:0-12039 GCF_963979125.1 uncultured Candidatus Puniceispirillum sp. | reverse complement strand
CCTGAAAAATCTGTCAGATGGCCTATAAGCCGGGTTCTGTGCCGCCAGCGTGCGCTGGCGGTGACGGCTATTCATCTACGATGCCTGTTACCAGACATCTTTAGCAACCTACCCGGACAAGATGCAGGATCGCACCTGCCATTTGCATGGCGTTTGTCCCTATATGGTCTTGCTCCGGATGGGGTTTACCATGCCCGTTCTGTTACCAGACCGGCGGTGCGCTCTTACCGCACCATTTCACCCTTACCATGGCACGCCATGGCGGTATCTTTTCTGTGGCACTTTCCCTAGGGTTGCCCCCGCCGGGCGTTACCCGGCATCCTGATCCTGTGGAGCCCGGACTTTCCTCTCCTCTTTTACGAAAAAAGAGCAGCAGCCATCCAGCCATCTGACAGGCCGCCACTATACCGATACCGCCCCGCCGCCGTCAATATGGCGGGGGACTGTCAGTTGATACAGATTGATGTTTGAGTAGTTTATTAATCGTAAAAACAATCACTGATTGAAATGCAAGAGGAGGCTAAAATGACATTTCAGCAGGATAATCAGTTGATTGAAATATTGCGCGATATGCAACGTTGCCCGCATCTTGAAACGTTTACCCTTGCGGGTAGTGCTGAAATTTGTGATGGGGCAATTTATTGCCCTACTAACGGATATGCGCCACGTGCCTTTGGCGGTGCAAAAGGAAATCTTGATGACGTAAAAGTTGTTATCGTCAGCAATGGACCCACCACACCAATTTATGATGAAAAATATACAGGTGATCCAGACAGCGATTTGGAACTCATGCTAAGTGACCAGTATATGCAATCAGAGCCGCGGAACATACATCCGAATTTAAAATTATTTCTTGATTGGGTGTTTCCTGAGTCACAGGAAAATTTAGACGAACAGCTAAAACATGCATGGCTGACGAACAGTGTTCATTGTACGTTTAAAACAGAGCCTAGAATTAAGGATCGGAGACGATGCGCTAATGCCTATCTTGTGAAGGCATTGAAGCTGTTCACAAATCCGGCTGTGGTTTTAGCAGGCAGTAAAGCGCAAAGTCTTAGAAGTTTTTTATTTTCTGAGATTACAAATCCCTGCATCATAGAATGCCATTCGTTTTCGGCTCCCTTCGCCAAAGGTAAAAATGTTGCTATAGAGGAATGGAAAAACGCGGCAAGAGAGTGTCAAGAGTATATCAAACGGCGCGACGGCGGTTCTTAGTTTTGAATTTTTGATATGGGATCAATCCCCGCCCAGCTTTTCGGCTTTTTCTGCCGCCGCCAGCCAAGCCAGCTCCTTATCGTCTTTGTCGCTACGCAGGGTGGCGATCGCATCGGCGGTGCGGGCAAATCTATCCGGGTCTTTGGTAAATAAATCCGGATCGCCAAGCACGGCTTCCAGCTTGTCAATTTCGGCGTCCAGCGCCTCTATCTCAGCCGGCAGCGTATCCAGCGCGTGCTTATCCTTAAAGCTCAGGCGCGGTGCCCGCATGCTGTTTGATCCGCCGTCATCTTTGCCTGTTTTACCCGCTTTCGATTTGCGCGCGCCTTTGCCACCACCTTTGGCACTGCGTCCTTCGTCATGTTCTAGCGCCCGCTCATTTGCGCGCTCTGTGGCGCGTTTGCGGCGTTCCAGATAATCCGAATAGCCGCCAGCATGGGCAACAATCTTGCCATCGCCTTCAAAAGCCAGCAGGCCCGTCACTGTCCGATCCAGAAAATCGCGATCATGGCTGACAATCAGCACGGTGCCGTCATAATCGGCGATCACTTCCTGCAACAGTTCCAGCGTTTCCAGATCCAGATCATTCGTTGGTTCGTCCAGCACCAGAAAATTATGCGGGCTGGCAAACAGCTTGGCCAGCAACAGGCGGTTTTGCTCACCGCCCGACAATGTCGCCACGCGCTGGGTCATTTTCACATCTTCAAACATGAAATCGCGCAGATAGCTGGTGATATGTTTTTGCTGTCCGGCTACTTCGATCATGTCACTGCCGCCTTCGCTCAACACTGTCCAGGGCGAGGCGTCACGATCCAGCGCTTCGCGGCGCTGGTCGAAATAGGCATGGTTCAGGCCAAATCCCTCACGCACGCGCCCAGCATCAGGCGTGCCGATGCCCAGCAAAATCCGCACCAATGTCGATTTGCCAATGCCGTTGGGCCCGACGATGCCGATGCGGTCACTGCGCCGGATCAACAGATTGAAATGGCGCATCAAAATGCGGCGTCCATTTTCGTCTAGTGTTTGGCTCGATGACGTACCAACATTGTCGGGTGCCGGAACGCTGGCGGTTATATCAATCGCTTCCAGCACCAATTGCCCGCCGCCTTCGGCGGGTCCCGTTTCCATTTTGACAGTCCGCGCGGTGATACCACCGGCCTTGGCGCGCTCGGAACGCAGACTATGCAATTCGCGCAACCGTCCCTGATTGCGTTTGCGGCGGGCAGAAATGCCTTCGCGTGACCATTTGGTCTCGCTGGCGATACGGCGATCCATTTTGTGCAGGGTGACGGCTTCTTCGGCCAGAATGCCTTCCGACCATTCGTCAAATTCGGAAAAATGCCCGTCGCGGCGGCGTAATTTGCCTTCATGCACCCAGACAATGCCAGTGCCCAGATTGCGCAAAAACGCACGGTCATGGCTGACCACCAACAAAGCCCCCTTATGCTGGCGTAACATGCCTTCCATCCATTCAATGGTGGGCAAATCCATATGGTTGGTTGGTTCATCCAGCAGCAATATATCGGGTTCGGTATAAAGCGCGCGTGCCAATGACACGCGCCGCGCTTCGCCGCCCGACAATCCATCGGTCATGCGATTGCCATCCAACCCCATCCGCATCAGAATCGCTTCGGCTTTATGTGCTTGTCTGTCACCAGCTTCTGTTTCCATCCCCGCGGTCACAACGGATATCAGGCTCATGCCTAGCGGGATATTTGGGGCTTGCGGCAGATAGGCAATATCGGCACCAGGCGCAGTCCACAGACTGCCTTCATCCATTTCGCCAACCCCTGACATCAGCTTCATTAGGCTGGATTTACCCGCGCCATTGCGCCCGACCAGCGCCAGCCGGTCACCTGCATGAAGCGACAGATCGGCACCGCGCAAAAGCCAGCGGTCACCCAGATTGATTCCGGCATTGGCCAGCGTCAAAAGCGGGGGGATCATTTAGCTGATTCCGCGCTGACGGCAAATGGCGTCATAGGCGGCATTGATTGCGGCAAGGCGGTCATTAGCGGCGGCGATAAATTCTTCGGGCATACCATCCGCCATTAATTTGTCTGGATGATGCGAACGCACCAATCTTTTCCATTGGGTTTTCAGATCATCGTCGGATATGTCTTTGGAAACCGCCAGCACCTCATAGGCTGACGGGCCATCGCCTTGATGAATAGCGGCAAAGCGGGCAAAATCTTCGGCGCTAAAGCCAAAAATATGAGCCACTTCGGCCAGATATTCCTGTTCGGGTTGGGTGATTGCACCATCTGAACGGGCAATATGGAACAACAGATCCAGCAACTGTTCCAATACTGGCGTGCGCGGCGCGAACAGGCGGGCTACCTGCTGGGCATAATCTTGAAACCCGTCAGGTGTTTTACGCGCCAGATCCCAGAATTTACCAACCTGTTTGACTTCCGAAGCGGGGATATGAACGCGGTTACGAAAAGCACCGATTTCATCGCGCGTGACCATGCCATCGGCTTTGGCCATTTTGGCCGAAAGGGCAATCACGGCGACGGTAAAGGCCACTTGCCGTGTCGCGTCACCATCGGGTTGTGGCGTCAGCCGTTTTTCAACCGCGTGACCTGCTGCTGCCCCTAACAAAGCACCAATCGGACCGCCCATTGCAAATCCGGCTGTACCGCCGATTATGATACCCCAGATGCTCATGCAGATTATCTAGCTTGTCTGGCATATGATTGGCAAGAAAATTGGCAAAAATCAGCTATAGATTATACCAATAATGGTTTCGCCCTGATCAATATGTGGATTACTATATCACGGCACGTCAATCGTTTCCCGAAAGTTCCTGTTTATGACCAAACCAATAGATCCTGCATCCCAACGTCAAGCGGCTGATGTCAGCCTTGATCTGACTGGCCTTAAATGTCCGCTTCCCGTGCTCAAGGCACGGCGCCAGGTCGGTATGATGGCCGCGGGTACAGTGCTTGCGGTGACTGCTGATGATCCGGCGGCGCCATTGGATTTTGACCATTTTTGTGAAACCACGTCGCATCGTCTGATTGGCAATGAAACGATTGCTGGCGTGTTTCATATCTTCATCAAGGTTGGTGCATGATGATTGAAATTGGACACTAGGCCAGCAAATTAAGATGAAAGGCGGTGGCTGCCGCCCCTTCGGTTGCGCCGTCATATAACCCCAGCTCTTTACATTTGATGAAAAAGCCTGGCGCAGGCAAACCGCCGCGTGCTCGTGAAATCACCCATGCCGCGCGCAGGGGCATTGATTGTGCATGGTCATCATCCATTGTTGATTCCAGCCAACCCGACAATTTGTTGATCCGGTGCGGTGTGGGTATTGCGGCGGCTTCGGCTAGGTCGGCATAAGTTATTAAGGTCCGGTTTTTCATCGCAACTGCCAGTGCCATTTCGGCACGGATATGCCATTCATTATCGCTTATGGTCATTTGTTCAAAATACCTTCGCTGATATTGATTTTCGCCATTGATGTTGCTGCCGATTATAACTAGCTTGACGCTATGGTTTATCTCAGATCATTTTTGTTTAACAGCCTGTTTTATCTGATGACGACTTTGATCGTTGTGCTGTTTCTGCCGCTATTGCTTCTGCCACGGCAAGTCGTGTGGTGGGTGGCGCGTTTCTGGGGCTGGACAACATCCAGAATGCTTTACATCTGTGGAATCGATCATGACATCAAGGGTGCCATGCATCTTGATGAAACCGTTATCTATGCGGCAAAACATCAATCGGCATGGGAAACCATCGTGCTCTATGCCGCGTTAAGGGCACCGATCACGGTGATGAAGCGCGAATTGCTGTTCTTGCCTTTTATTGGCTTTTTCTTTTTACGTTCGGGCTGTATCGCGGTAAACCGTTCGGGCGGTATGAAAGCATTGCGTGAATTGCGCGCGACGGCATTGCGGATACGTGACAATCCTCGGTCAATTCTGATTTTTCCACAAGGCACGCGGGTCATGCCGCGCACGCACCATGATTACCAGATAGGTGTTTTCACGCTCTATGACACAACCGGTTTTACCGTGGTGCCTATCGCGCTTGACTCAGGGCGTGTCTGGCCGCGCAATAGCTGGATGAAATTTCCCGGGCGGGTGAATGTGCGCTTTCTTGACCCGATCGAGCCGGGCTTGACCCGCAAGCAATTCATGTCCACCCTTGAAACCCGAATTGAAAGCGAAGTCGCTATTCTCGAAGCAAATGAGGTGACATGATGGATGGTGGTCAGGGACGCCCAAACGGGCAGACAAATGTACTTGGCGGCATTCTTGCCAGCTGTTCGCATGATCCGATCACAGGCTTTTTTCGTGATGGGTGCTGTAACACGGGGCCATCCGATCAGGGGCTGCATACAGTATGCGCGGTGATGACAGATACGTTTCTGGCCTATAGCAAGGACGCGGGTAATGATTTATCGACGCCAATGCCTGACTATGGGTTTCCTGGTTTGAAAGCGGGGGATCAATGGTGTCTGTGCGCTGCCCGTTGGGAACAGGCGCGTGCGGCAGGCCATGCTCCAAAAGTTCGGCTGGCCGCTACTAATCAGGTGACGCTGGCGGTTTGCAAATTAGAAGATCTGAAAGCCCATGCCATCGACCTGAATTAGCTGTTGTGGTAGGGATATTTGTAGCCTCAATACCACAGATTAAAGGATAGGAACCCATGCTTGCACTTGATCAGAAAGTAACCTTGTCCTGTACTGAAACAGGTCAGGA
The DNA here is from genome assembly GCF_963979125.1 of uncultured Candidatus Puniceispirillum sp. Lineage (NCBI taxonomy): Bacteria > Pseudomonadati > Pseudomonadota > Alphaproteobacteria > Puniceispirillales (SeqCode) > Puniceispirillaceae (SeqCode) > Puniceispirillum (SeqCode) > uncultured Candidatus Puniceispirillum sp. The sequence goes on along the minus strand of NZ_CAXBVX010000066.1, from coordinate 6,112 downwards.
CGCGTCTGGTACCATTGTCCGCATTCAGGGAAGTCGAGTTGACGTGGCGCTAAGCCAGGGGGGTGGCAATCTGCTGGTGTCCTTGCATAAGCAAAAAGCTGGCCTGTATGTGGGTAGTCAAAGCGGCCTTGAATTCGTGATGCGCATTTGATTAAAACGCCTTATTATCGCAACCGAAACATAAATACCTTGAACGAGGTGTGTTATGTCTAATGACACGCAACCTGATGAAACAAAGCCGAATCCAGACCGGATTTTGTGGGTTCTTAGTGCTGTTCTGGTGCTGATTGCTGTTGCCATATTGCCGTTTGCGGCACGTAATTCGGCGGTGGTGCGTTCGATTGCGAACATGTGCGGGTTTGATCTGGGTTAAATTTTGTTTATGTTGCTTTTTTGCGTTTACGGGTTTTTTTGGCTTTTTCTTTAGGCGGTAAACTGCCCGTAAAAAATACCGCCAGATCAACATAACGTTGCAAATCTTCATCTTCGGCAATGCCATCATGTGTGACCATCATCCAGCCTTTCATGGGACGGCCCGTCAGGTCAAACGGGCGGACATGTGGTTCGTTCATCAAGGCGTTTGCGGCATCGGCACCAACGCGAATGACAAGCATATCATTCCAGATTGCAACACAGATATTGCCATTCATGAGATAACCAAAGCCGCCAAACATATAGGTGGCTTCCATCTCGAACATATCACCGACAAGCTCGGTCAGGCGTTCGGCAAGTCCGTTATCATACATCTATTGCCTCATCTAACATCGCTCAGAAAGATTACAGGTCAAACATAACAAAATTAACCTATCAAACATCTAGACAAAACAGGTCGTACAGATTTAATCTCGCTGGTGGGGGAGATTATTATGATTATATTGGATGGTGGCCTAGGCCGTCAGCTAGCCGCTATAGGTGCGCCTTTCCGGCAACCCGAATGGTCTGCGCTAGCGTTAATGGAAGCGCCGCAATTTGTTCGTGACGTGCATGATTCCTTCATTGATGCTGGTGCGGATGTTATCACGACAAATTCTTATGCCATTGTCCCCTTTCATATTGGCCAGGATCGTTTTGATGCACTTGCGCCGCAACTTCTGACCTTGTCCGGAACTTTGGCGCAGGCGGCGGCTGAAGCAGCCGACCGTCAGGTTAAAGTTGCCGCCAGTATCCCGCCAATGTTTGGGTCATACGAACCTGACAAATTTGACCCGCAGATGGGGCAACAGATGATGCAGTTATTCCAGCGTTATCTGGCACCAAGTGCAGATATTTTTCTGGCTGAAACATTGGGATCGGTGCTTGAGGCCAGAACGTTTCTTGACTGTTTTGTTGATTGCGCTGCCGATCTGTGGCTTTCGGTTACCTTGGAAGATGTTAAACCTGAACCAGCTATGCCGCGCTTGCGCTCAGGCGAGCCACTATCGGCTTTGCTTGATGTTATCGCAACGATGCGTCTTGATGGATTGCTGTTTAACTGTTCCCAACCTGAAGTTATGCTTGATGCGGTTACATGCGTGTCGGCATTTCGTGATCGGCAACCGCCACGTCCAACTGGACTTGGTTTGCAGATTGGTGTTTACGCGAATGCCTTTCCGTTAATGGATGATGATTACGAACATGCAAATTCAACATTGAATGAAATGCGGCATGACGTTACCCCGCAACGTTATGCTGAATATGCTGTTCAATGGGCTGCGGCGGGTGCCGACATCATTGGCGGATGTTGTGGCATCTCACCTGATCATATCACGACATTACGTGCAACGATTTAGGGTAGCCGGAACATTCAGCTACCCTAAATCAACAGATTACAATGAACCAATAGCTAGGCGGCAGATACAAAATTGCCATGAAGCCCAGGTGGTAAACCATAGGGTAATGTTACCATCGCTTGGGGCCCGGCAACAAGATCATAGGCATCCAGCACAGCTAGTTTGGTTTTGCCGTCTAGCAAATCAAGATGAAGCCCAATTAACCATCCCGGTATAATACCGTTCATCGTTGGGCGGTCGTTATCAGCAACAAATATATGCTCCTCAAGCAGACAATCAGCCCCATAATCATATTGATCTACTTTGCCTGTTTCCAGATTGACGCCTAATGCATAGCGAAATAATCCAGTTTCTGTATCTATTCCTATTGACCAGCTATGCTGGCTTCGATGGCCATCTGCCACTGAAGCGGTGCGCGGAAATTCGTTTGCATAATTATGGATTCTTGTAACTTTACCGTCATTCCGATTAGGCGAAAGCGTGACACGATTATGGTGCGGATTCATCGGCGGTAAAGCAAGGTTCTTTTCACCTTTATTCAGGTGTAGATTGAAAACAATATCAGCATTTTTATAATGACATAAGTCCAGTTCAATTGTGCCATCATCAGCCTCAAAAGCACTGCCAATGTGGAAATGAAAGGCAGTGGGAATGTGATGTCGGCGTAGCACCGATAGATCATTTTTATCAACGATCAGAATCTCCACTGGCCGATCTTCATGCCATTGATGTGCATTAAGGAAGCTCGCATTATTTTTTGCCCGATCCAGTTCCCATGTCAGTGGTGGTAGCAGAAGTATCAGGAAATTTTTGGTGATCGCAAAATCATGAATCATGCTGGTGTTTGGCATATCCAGTAGATTGTATTTGTTCAATCTTCCATCTGGGTTAATGTGATACAGGATCATTTTTTGGCTCCACGGTACCTGCCCGAAATTCCACAGGCTACCGTCATCATCAATATGTGGGTGCGCCGAAAAGGGGGCCGTGGCAAGATCATCATGCCATTTGACTTTTGCAATGCTGTCCAAGTTTTCCTGATTGATCTGCCACGCTGAACCAGCTTCCCATAATGCCATCAGACGATCACCGTGATGCACAATATTTGTATTTGCGACATTGATCTCATCGGATGATCTTGCCACTGCCGAGTCCACCCAATTATGGCTGAATGTATCAAAAAAATAGTCACCAGCGTCGTTTTCGGCATTGTATTTCTCTGTATGCACGAACTGACCGTGATGTTGCATATTGCTTCCGTTAAAGCGAAACGCCTGGATAAAACCATCACCATCAAACCAATGTTTGTAACTGCGTGAAAACCCCTGTCGTAAGGCAGGTCCGTTTTTATAATAAGTGCCACGCAAACTAGCAGGCAGTTTGCCCTCTATGATGGGGTTTTGTGATGCCAGTTGATCGGGCAGACGAATGTTTAGTGCCTGCTGCCGATGCGAGTATCCGGCAAAAGCTGATGAAAGACCAAGATGGGCTGATGCAAAGACAAAGCTGGCAGCACCAGCCAGTGCAAGCGCATCACGCCTTGAAAAGCTACTTAGATGATTATTGTGTATATTAGTCATGACGAACCTCCAATGCGGACTAATCGTGCGGTTAAACTTTAAAAGAGCTTGATTGTTTGCCGGTTTCTTGTGCCGTCATCTTTTATGGTAAAAGCGGCATCGGCAAAGGATGGAGGGCCAAATAGGCCACGCGCATCTCTGGAAAAGCCGTAGGGTTCGGTTGGTGCCCCAACTAAATTAAAATCCAGTTTCTCATTGCCGTTGAGATCCAGAAAACCGTTCGCTGTGTATGTACCAGGTGAAATATCTTTGACAATAAACTTGGTCTTTTCATTCGATTGCATTGCGATGGTTTTAGTTAAGAACGCCTTTCCATCAGGGAATTTATCAGCTTCGCTTTCTGGTATTATTGCAATGAAAGCGACGCCGTTGACGTCCTTTTTGTTGGTGATATGGATGACAAGCTCGGCGGCAGATAAGGATTGGGTTGCGAATAGTAATGCCGCGCTTGCAAGCGTTAACCTGAACGAAAATCTTGTTCTAAATCGTAAATACTGTTTCATTTGATCACTCCATGTGCGTTTGTTTTTATTTAATAACGCAATGATAAGAGCGCACAGTTGGACGAAAAACGACTGTTTCGTTAAGTGTGTTCTTTCTTTCGCGAAATGCACAAAAACGCATTTCACGCGTCGTGAAATCTAGGGAATTCAAAGAATGGCCAGATTGAAACCATATTTTCAAATGCAAGATATTGTCGGATCGGTGTTGCTGGCACTCATCCTATCTGTGTCACAAGCCTTTGATGCAATGAAGGATTTGCATTTTCTGGCGTCTTTTGGAATATGGATAATTATTGTGCTACCGGTTTGGATGCTAGATGCGGTTCCTATACGATGGATTTTACAAATGTCTCGTCAACCCTATCTGATGGGGTTGATGCTGGCGATGTCAGTGGCGCTGATAGCGTCCTTTCCCCAAACACTTTACATCCAGTCCTGTTTTAAATTTATGGTGCATGAAACGGTCTCTTTCGAGATCATGTTTATTCGGGTCTTAGCCATCTCATTATCGGTCACAGTTCTGGTTTATGTTTTAGTTGGTGGCGCAGATAACATTGTGTCCAGAAACACATCTACTGATCTGTCATTAGGGGCATCAAACCCGAAACTATTAACGAACCAATTGCCGCCTGAAATAGGTGGTAATATTATGTCGATGCATGCCGAAGATCATTATCTTCGTATTGTTACGGACAAAGGTGAGGCACTTGTATTAATGCGCTTACGCGATGCCATCGGAGCGATGAATACGGACGATGGCATGCAGACGCATCGGTCGCATTGGGTATCCACTTCGTCAAACCCTGTTCTGATCCGGCAAAATGGAAAACCGACACTTCAGCTATTTGATGGGCGCATGGTGCCAGTTAGCCGCCAATTTCTAAGCAATGTTCGTGCGGCATTATCTGCCAAGACTATCCCGCAATAACTTTATTATGACCCTTGAATGTGCGGGCATTCTTCCCACCTCATAATGGTAACATTATTGACGACATGCTTGGCGCAGCTGGGCATGTGGTAACCAAGGGAGATTAAAATGAAACGTGCACAGGATTATCTTGCCGAAGCCAACGCGGTTGTTCCGAAAATCAGTCCGCAAGACGCCATTGCCAAACATGAAGCAGGCAACAGCCTGTTTATCGATGTGCGCGCCAGCAAGGCGATTGACGAAAGTGGTACAATTGCCGGTGCTTTACGCATCGATCGTGGTTTTATCGAATTTGCTGCTGATGATTCAACACCGCATCATAACCCGGCTTTGGCCAAGGATGCTGACATCATTCTGATCTGTGCCGCAGGTGGTCAGGCCGCGCTTACGGGCAAAACACTTAAAGACATGGGGTATGAACATGTTGCGAATGTTGGTGGGATTGGTGATTGGATTGCCGCAGGTGGCAAAACCGAAGCGTAAACAGTTGTGAGGTAACTATGAGAATAACGACAAATAACCAAGAGCAGTTTTTTCAAACCACGATGTTCAGAGTTTTCACTGCTGGCGCGCTGGCCATTCTGATCGCATGCGCCAGCACCATGACGTTTGCGGCAGGCAGTGACTCTGGATCATCAAGCACAACTGGCTATAGCACCCAAGGCGCTAACAATAGCAAGGAATTGCGTGAAGCCATCAAACTGATCAACCGTAACCTGTTCGAGGCAGCATTGGTGCCGCTTGCGCTTGAAACAATGCAGAATCCGAAAAATGCCGATGCATGGAACTATACCGGTTTTGCCCTGCGCAAAAGCAAGCGCTATGATGAATCAATGGATGCCTATAACAAAGCATTGGCGATTGATCCCGAACATGCAGGTGCATTGGAATATCAAGGCGAACTATATCTAACATTAAAGCAACCAGACAAAGCCAAAGCAAATCTTGCCAAGTTGAAAAAGCAATGTTCATTCAATTGCAAGGAACGCGACGATCTGATGCGCGCCATCAATGCCTATAACGCCGCAAATTAACCAAGATCAGAACAAATAAAGGGGGATGAATCCCCCTTTACGTGATTGGCTATCGAAATAACCTGTATTCAAAAATGTTGGTTAACGGCGACGCGAGAGGCTGCTCTCACATCCAGAATACCCAACCAGGTTATTTGATAGATTCCGAATATCACTAGACATTAGATCACCTCCTTTTCATTGTTGTTACTGTTGGCTTACAGCCTAGCGGTTAAATTCAGGCTTGTCACCTGCGACATTGTCTCCCAGGGATCTCCTGGGTATTTATTGGGGATCTATTGGGATGCTATTGTTGTTG
>NZ_CAXBVX010000065.1:0-12176 GCF_963979125.1 uncultured Candidatus Puniceispirillum sp. | reverse complement strand
CGGCGACCACCGAGATCTACACTCTTTCCCTACACGACGCTCTTCCGATCTCGGCAAGCTCGGCAAATGGCGTCGAAACCATCAATGCCTTGTCGCGTGTCGCGTCATTCAGATAATCGGCAAGCCCGCCCGGATAATGCAGAACGGCCTCGGCAGGCACCGGATCATTTTCGGCCAGCAAGGCAGGGTCGCATTGCCACCTGATTTCAACGCCAGCAAACAGATAGGCCTTTGATCGTGCCATCCGGTATAAGGTAGAGGGGCGGAAATGTGCCTTTTCACCAAAGATTTCGGTATCGGGCGTAAAGGTCACTGTGGTGCCACGCCGATTTGGTGCGCCGCCAATTTCTGTCAGAGTCCCTAAAGGTTTGCCACGGGAAAAAGACTGCTGATACAGCTTTTTGTCACGGGCGATTTCAACCATCAGCGCGCTGGATAGCGCATTCACTACCGATGCGCCAACACCATGCAAACCACCAGAGGTCGCATAGGATTTGCCGGAAAACTTTCCCCCCGCATGCAAGGTGGTCATGATCACCTCAACCGCCGATTTATCGGGAAATTTGGGATGATTGCCAGTTGGCATGCCGCGGCCATTGTCACGGATTGACAAGGTGTTGGCCGCTTGAAGATGAAAATCGATCCGGTTGGCATGCCCCGCCACCGCTTCATCCATCGAATTATCCAGAATTTCAGCCGCTAGATGATGAAAGGCGCGTTCGTCAGTGCCGCCAATATACATGCCTGGCCGGTGGCGCACCGGTTCCAGCCCTTCAAGCACCTCAATATTCGACGCATCGTAATTGTCATCAGATGCCGCATTGCCAAACAGGTCAGACATATTCATCTCATATCAGGTTAAAACAGGATGCGGTAGGCCGCCATCTGCAAGATTATCCATGTGTACCGTATGTTGGGATGAATATAAAGGCCTACCGCCATATATTGCGGTCGTGGGGTTAACGTTTTTTTAAAATTTGGTTGCTATTCTGAATGCGAAAACAAATTTCAGGGGGACTAAATGTCATTTAAGCAACAATTTGGTGCCGTGGCGGCATTATTTATATTGGCCGGGTGTGCATCTGAGTCAGCCAGCATTGATATTTCCGGTTATGCACCAGTGATCGATGTCAAAGGGCAGGGCTATGATGTAGCTACATATCATCAGGATCTGGATGAATGCCGGATGTTGGGAATGCGGGTGCAGGCAACTTATGAAGCACAACGCAAAAAGGAAATTGAGGAAGCCCAGAAATCGGCACTGATTGGCGCATTGGCTGGAGCCGTGATTGGACAAGTTGTTGGTGATACAAATGATTATCACACTGGCCGTTCGGCAACTGCAGGGGCAATTTATGGCGGTGCGATTGGCGCGGCGTCAGGTGCCAGTAACATTGACTATTCAAGAACTATTGCCAAATTTGGCCCAACGGGAGTTGTTGACAGATGCATGAATGACCGAGGCTATAAAATCCTATCTGCCGAAGGCTTTGGCGGGGGGTGATGCTAATGTGCAAGTTTGTAAGTCTGTCTAAAGTTATTGTGATAGGTTTGGTTGCTTTTTCGAGTTCGGCAATCGCTGAGGTATCTATCCAGACATATAAAGATTGGCAAGTTAGGTTGATCGTTGATGATTTTACCGATGAGGAGAGGGTTGTCCTAAACACAATTGTCGATGATGTTGAAGATGATTTTTCACGAAAACGTGGAATTGTTCTCATTGGTTCACAGACTATGCAGCAGAAAACAAATGACATGCTTGTGATCAAATGTGACAAGGCAAATACCAAGCCTTATGTCGTTATTCTTACCAACAAGAAAATAAACGGTGATGGCACGCGCAATATTGAATATCGAGTGGATAAAAGGTCACCACAAAAGACATTAATGAAAACCAATGAGAACTATTTGATGCTGTATAATCATCGAAAAGCTAGCCAGTTTATAAATAACATTAGATCAGGAAAACGGCTCATTGGTCGCTCTAGTGATAGAGAGGCAGGATATATCAACTTCAAAATTCCAATTGAAGGGTTCAGTGATATTGAAGATGAACTATATCGATATTGCAAACCATATTAGGAAGTGTTTCTTAAACAAAGGCTTCCAATTCAGATATTTGTGATAACAGGAAATTGGGTGTCGGCAATCAACTACACTAGATCACACCTGCCACGTTTTTTTCAATTGCTTCTGCGAGATGTTCGCCTTGAAACCTAAAGTTCAATCGGTCGCTCTCAAGGTCTGTCTTGTTACGTTTGTCAGGTAATGAGCAAATTGCGCTGTTAACACCGACGAAATACTCAACTTTGCTTTTTCCTGATCGGCTTATAGCTAGGGTGTCACCATGTCCTGAAACCGCGTTTATCTTTCCAAGTTGATATTCTAGACTTCTCGATGATCCGAAGAAAACCAGTCGTTTGGACGTGATGGATAATTCTCCAATATCCAACTCTTTAATTTCTTCTTCGGATGCCGACTGGAACCCTCCAGTTCTAAGCCAAATGCCCCGAGCAACTCTCAATGAGATACCCTGACTTACACCTTTGCGTCGGACAACCCTCTCTTCGCAATATGAGACTGAGGGAAGGGAAAATATCAGTTTTTCGTTTTTCTTTAAGATTAAACTGGTTTCGAAATGATGAGCAATATTTCCCTGTGCGAGATGGTCTAGGATTTCGTGTTTTTCTTCCTCACTCAGTAGGCCAGAGTCATCATTATGACTATCGTCCAATTCCTGCTGTGAGTTAGAAAAAATCACTTTGAGCAACATGACGCAAAAAATTACTATTCCCGCAAGTAGTAGCTCTTCCATAAAAACTGCTCCATTTTGTGTTTGGTTTGTTGATAAAAACACAAAAAGGTTAATTTTTAGTTTTACCCAAACAAAAAACCCCCGGAGCGCGTAAGCGATCCGGGGCTTTCGTTCAGGTTGTTTATTCTGCGTAGGGCAGAAATTAGTATGAGTAATACATCTGGAATTCGACTGGATGCGGTGTGTGCTCCAGCGCGATGACTTCTTCCATCTTCAACTCGATATAGGCATCGATCTGATCGTCGGTAAACACGTTACCCGCGGTCAAATAGGCGCGGTCAGCGTCAAGTGACTCAAGGGCTTCGCGCAATGATCCGCATACTGTCGGAATCTGCTTTAGCTCTTCGGCAGGCAGGTCATATAGATCCTTGTCCATGGCATCGCCCGGATGAATCTTGTTCTGAATACCGTCAAGGCCAGCCATCAGCATAGCCGAGAACGCCAGATACGGGTTCGCGGTGGCATCCGGGAAACGGACTTCGACGCGCTTGCCATTTGGCGAATTCACATGCGGAATACGGCATGATGCAGAGCGGTTCTTTGACGAATAGGCCAAAAGCACAGGTGCCTCATAACCCGGGATCAGGCGCTTGTAGCTGTTGGTTGACGCGTTGGTGAAAGCGTTCAGCGACTTGGCATGTTTGATGATGCCGCCGATGTAATAAAGTGCGCTTTCAGACAGATCAGCATAACCATTGCCAGCAAATAAAGGCTTGCCATCTGACCACAGTGACTGGTGCACATGCATGCCCGAGCCATTATCGCCAGCGATCGGCTTTGGCAGGAAGGTTGCGGTCACGCCATAGGCATGGGCAACCTGATGCACGGCATATTTATAAAGCTGCATATTGTCAGCTGTTTCCAGCAAGGTGCCGAATTTCACACCAAGCTCATGCTGTGACGGTGCCACTTCATGGTGATGTTTTTCAACTTTAACACCCATGCCAGCCATAACGGTCAGCATTTCGCCGCGAATGTCCTGGCCACTATCAAGCGGGGGTACCGGGAAATAACCACCTTTAACGCCAGGGCGATGCCCCATATTGCCTTCAGGGTAATCGGTGGCACTGTTGTAAGGGCCCTCGACCGAGTCAACCTGATACATGGCACGGTTCATTGATACGTCGATTTTAACATCTTCAAAAATGAAGAATTCGGCTTCTGGACCAAAAAAAGCGGTATCGGCAATGCCAAGACCCTCCATATGAGTCAAAGCGGCTTTGGCTGTACTACGTGGGTCACGTGAATAGGCTTCGCCTGAACCTGGCTCAAGCACGTCGCAGAACAGTGCCAAAGTTGGCTGGGCAAAGAATGGGTCGATATAAGCACGATACAGATCTGGCATCAAGGTCATGTCAGACTCATTGATGGCTTTCCAACCCCCGATTGACGAACCGTCGAACATAAAGCCTTCGGCCAAAGTTTCTTCGTCAATTGTGTCAATGTGCTGGGTTACGTGCTGCATTTTACCGCGCGGGTCAGTAAAGCGAAGGTCAACGTAGGTAATATCATTTTCACGGATCATTTCCATGATAGCTTTTGCGTCAGACATACTGGTATCCTTTCATGTCTTTGGGTCATTTGCCTGTGGATTGTCATAAGGCAAAATTGGTTTTGATCCGGCGAGATAGCCCGCCGGCGTTTCAATTAGGGTTAAACAGCGTCGCCGCCACGTTCACCGGTACGGATTCGGATGGCTTCGTCGATTGTCGAAATAAAGATTTTGCCGTCACCGATACGTCCGGTCTGGGCAGCTTGCTGGATGGCATCAACAACACGCTCAAGCATGCTATCTTCGATTACCACTTCGATTTTTACCTTGGGCAGAAAATCCACGACATATTCAGCACCGCGGTATAATTCTGTATGTCCTTTTTGGCGGCCAAATCCTTTGGCTTCAAGCACGGTTATGCCCTGAATGCCAACCTCATGGAGCGCTTCCTTAACCTCGTCCAGCTTGAACGGTTTAATAATCGCTTCGATTTTTTTCATAATGCAGCTTTCGGTTTTCAACCTGCCAATATGATCGGCTTGTTGGTATGTTTGTCAGTTAGTTACGTATCTGTAATCTGTTTTACAAATGCATCCAGATCATCACCCACACAAATCACAATCTTAGTTTAACATGATCATAACAAGACCAGCGTTAGCCGTGACAGGTGCGTGATAGCTGATTTTAAGGAAAATGCCACTACAATAAGCAGGTTGCTTAAATTTTGTGCAAAGTTGGCTTTGGAGGCATCACCTAAGCTTTAGGTGAATTTGCGGAAAAAGCGTGTGCGATCAAACATATCTTCAAGGTTTTCCATGCGTGTGCGCGTGTTTGGCCAGATTCGCTCTTGAATTTCGGCAATCATAATCTCAAGCAATAGAAGATTAGTGACTGACGAATCCCATGCTGATGGCACAGCGATCTGGTTGGTAAAGCTGTATGTGGCAAATTTACCTACGGGCGATCCCCATTGATCGGTGAATAGGACAATTTTGGCGCCTTTTTCAGCCGCGATCTCGGCAAGTTTCAAAGTGCTGGTTTCATAGCGTCTGATGTCGAAAATAATCACAACATCATTTTCATTCACATCAAGTAGATAATGTGGCCATGCGTTTGAAATTGACTGGATATGCGTCACATCAGGTCGGATGACCTGAAGATGCAGAAACATATAATCAGCCAAAGCCCGTGTTATACGTCCCCCAACGATAAATACCCGGCGTTTGGTATCTGCAACAAGCGCGCATGTTTGGTCAAAGGTTTCGGTATCAAGTTGGCCAAGTGATTGGCTGATATTGCTGATAACCGCGTCGGTAAAACGGTTCAAGATATGCCCAGTTGGTGCTTTTTCGGCCCATGTTTCGCGTTTGGTAATCGGATCGGAAATCTTGGCCTCAATTTCCATGCGGAGGGCTGCCTGAAAATCGGGAAAGCCAGAATAATTGAGCTTTTGAACCATGCGGGCAACGGTTGGTGTTGACACATCCGCACGTTTGCCAAGCGTGGTGATCGTCCCAAGACCCGAAGCCGGATAATTTTCCAGAATACAGGATGCAAGCTGTCGCTCGGCGCGTGTCAGATTGTCAAACTGGCTTTTGAGTCGCTCAGCTACGGTGAGATAATCAGTGGTCACATTCTGCCTCCAAATGTAAATTACAACACATTGTAGGTAGATATGAAGAAATTTTTTCAGTAAATTTCTTGACAGGTTGCATGAAGATGAAGAATTATCTTCATACAGGAGTTGCGCAATGGTTTTGCCCAATAACATTTTTGCAAAAGATGCCATGCAGGCTGCCACGTTGGTAAACCCGCAAGCGACATCGTCTGTGCTTCTTGTTTGTGAGCATGCGTCAAATTTCATTCCAGCTGACTATGCGATGCTGGGTCTGCCAGAGGATGCCAAGCAAAGCCATATTGCATGGGATCCGGGTGCACTGGAACTATCCTGTCATCTTGCTGATTTGCTTGATGCGCGTCTGGTGCATAGCAATATATCGCGGCTCATTTATGATTGTAACCGTCCTCCCAAGGCGCTTGACGCGATGCCCGCGTCAAGCGAGGGCAGGGTGATTCCGGGCAATGAGAATATCGACGACAATGAACGAGCGCGGCGTATTGCGTGGTTTTATGATCCTTTTAAGACATTGTTGGCTGATACAATTGCATCGATGCCAGATAAGCCGATTCTGGTCACGATTCACAGCTTTACACCAATTTATAATGGTCAAGCACGTGATGTTGAATTTGGTATTCTGCATGATAGTGACAGCCGCCTTGCCGATCTCATGCTTGAACATGCATCAACTCATACAAAGCTGAATGTTATGCGCAATAAACCCTATGGCCCACAGGATGGCGTTACGCACACGCTAAAGCAACATGGCGTAAACAATGGCTGTCTGAATGTGATGCTGGAAATCAGTAACGTGCTTTTGAGTAGTGATTCCAAACAGAAAGAGATTGCCAGCATGATTGCGGCTTTACTTAGTGATGCCCTTGGCAAACTTGATAAAAATGAGGTGGCCGCATGAGGGGGAGTATTGCTGTTATTCTGGCCAGAGATGACGTTTGTTTGTGATGAATTGGTCTTAAGTGACCGCAAACACGATGTTGAAAATTAAGTGACTTTGAAAATATTTAACAACCAAAGAGGAGAAGAAAATGAAGAAAATTACCAAAAGACAATTTCTAGGTGGTTCGGCTGTTGTTGGCGCAGCAGCCACGTTGGGCGCTCCGGCGATCCACGCGCAACAGGCCATCAAATGGCGTTTCCAAACTTATGCGGGAGCGGCACTAGGTGAGCATGTAACAAAGCCGGTTATTGACAAGATCAATGAAGCTGCCAAAGGCGAGCTTGAAATTGAGCTTTATTATGCCGATCAGCTGGTGCCAACTGGCGAATTGTTCCGTGCTTTGCAGACGGGTACCATTGACGCTGTTCATTCGGATGACGATTCAATGGCATCTCCAGCTGAAGTGCGTGTGTTCGGTGGATATTTCCCAATGGCAACACGTCATGCACTGGATGTACCAGTTCTGTTTAACCAGTATGGTCTGGCAGATATCTGGACCAAGGCCTATGAAAAGGTTGGCGGCGTTAAGTGGCTGTCAGCCGCAGGTCAGGACCCGTGTAATTTTAACACAAAGAAAGAAATCACCAGCCTTGCCGATCTTGATGGTCTGAAGCTTTACACCTTCCCGACTGCTGGTCGTTTCCTGAGTCAGTTTGGTGTTGTGCCAGTATCGATTCCTTATGAGGATACTGAAGTGGCGGTTCAGACAGGCGAGCTGGACGGCATGTCATGGTCAGGTATCACCGAAGATTATACTGTTGGATGGGCGGATGTTACTGACTACTTCCTGACCAACAATATTTCAGGTGCTTGGATTGGATCGTTCTTTGTCAATGAAAAGCGTTGGGCTGATCTGCCGGAGCATCTGCAAAGTGTAGTCATGTCGGCAATTGAGAGTGGACATCATTACCGTAATCAGTGGTATTGGGGTGGTGAAGCCAAGCTAAGGGCAACAGGCACCAAGCTTCAGCTTCGCTCTATTCCACAGAATGAATGGCGCCAGGTTGAAGATGCTGCCGATAAATTCTGGCAAGAAATCTCAGAAACTGGAGAAACCGCCGAAAAGATTGTTAATATTTTCCGTGATTATCGGAAAGTTATTAATTCGGCCGGTATTCCATATTCGTTCTCATAAAATATCTGCTACGCTCACTAAGTCTGCATTGTCAGGCTTAGTGAGTTTTTCATTATCTAAGGTCAGAGCCAGTGCATCTACTCCATTCTTATGTCGCGACGATAGACAAGCTGAATTATAGGTTTGGCCGTTTTGCGATGTATCTGTTGCTGGTCATGCTGGCTATTTTATTCTGGTCATCTATTTCAAAAGTATTTTTCCGCCCTTCGCTATGGACGCTTGAGTTAGCGCAGTTTGTCATGGTCGGTTATTATATGATTGGCGGCCCATATTCGATCCAGATGGGCAGTAATGTGCGCATGGATCTGATCTATGGGCGCAAAAGCGATTACGAAAAGGCATGTATTGACGCGATCACCGTCATTTGTCTTTTCGTGTTCTTATGTTTTCTTTTATATGGTGGCATTAACAGCCTGTCCTATTCATTACAATTTAGCGAACGAAGCTATTCAGCGTGGCAACCCTATATGTGGCCGGTCAAACTGGTCATGGTCGTAGGGATTGTTTTGATGTTACTACAATCCGTTGCAGAGTTTTTCCGTGACATTATCAAAATCAAATCATTAAAAAATGACGCATCAAAGCATGATTCATCAGATCATGTGGGAGACGCATGATGTCTTACGAAGCGATTGCCATATTAATGTTCTCGTCGATGATGTTGTTGTTGATGACCGGGCAACGGGTTTTTGCCGCGATCGGGTTTGTAGCTGTTGTTTCGGCCTTCTTCCTTTATGGCACTGGTGGGTCGGAGCTTGGGTTTACCGCGTCGATGAAATTGATGAAATGGTACCCGCTATTGACGCTGCCGATGTTTGTTTTCATGGGCTATGTGATGTCGGAAAGCCGTATCGCCGATGATCTGTATCGCATGTTCCATGTCTGGATGGGCCCCATAAACGGTGGCCTAGCAATAGGCACAATTGCCCTGATGGTATTGATTTCGGCGATGAATGGTTTGTCAGTGGCGGGCATGGCCATTGGTGCAACGATTGCCTTGCCGGAATTGCTGAAGCGTAACTATGACAAATTAATGATTACGGGTGTCATTCAGGCTGGATCATCATTGGGTATTCTGGTGCCGCCGTCGGTTGTGCTGGTATTATATGCGATGATTGCGCGTCAGCCTGTCGGGCAATTATGGCTTGCGGGTGTGTTTCCTGGATTGCTGATGGCATTTCTGTTTATTGTCTATGTTGCGGTCAGATGCCGGTTGCAACCGCATCTGGGGCCTGCGCTGAAAGACGACGAACTGAATATCCCAATGGCTGAGAAAATGCGTCTGTTGCGGGCAGGTTTGCTTCCGGTCTTTATTTTTGTGACGATGATGGTTCCGTTTGTAAATGGCTGGACCAGTCTGGTGGAAAGCTCGGCTCTTGGTGCCGTATCGGCGTTTGTCGTCGCGTGCCTTCGTGGGCGGATGTCGCGCGAGGTTTTTGAAAATTCAATGCGCAAAACATTGGGTATTTCATGCATGTTCATGTGGATCATTCTGGCGGCCCTGGCTTTTGGTGCGGTCTTTGATGGGTTGGGTGCCGGACGCGCATTGGAAAATCTATTTGTTGGTCAGCTAGGTTTGAACCCACGGGTGATTATCATTCTGATGCAATTATCTTTTTTGCTGATGGGGACGTTTCTGGATGATACGGCGATGCTGGTTATTGTGGCGCCGCTTTACGTGCCGCTGGTCAAAGCTTTGGGATTTGATCTTGTGTGGTACGGGGTGCTTTATACAATTACCTGTCAGATTGCCTATATGACGCCGCCATTCGGGTATAATCTGTTTTTGATGAAAGCGATGGCACCGCCTAGTATCAGCATCATTGATATTTACCGGTCGGTCATCCCATTCGTATTCGTGATGGTGTTGGCTCTGATTATGGTCATGGTGTTTCCAGAAATTGCGCTGTGGTTACCAGACTATGTCTATAATAAATAAATCGATCACTATGCCAGTCTGATTGTGTGGCATTTGAAAAGGGAATAACAGCTTATGAAACCTAATCTATCCTTTGACGCGTTAAAAAAGCAGGTTGCCGACGGACAAATTGATACAGTCATTGCCGCCTTTCCAGATATGCAGGGACGTTTGATGGGTAAACGGTTTCATGCGCAATATTTTGTCGAAACCGCATGGGAAGAAACGCATTGCTGTAATTATCTTGTCGCGACCGACATGGAAATGGAGACAGTCGAAGGCTATAAGTCAACAAGCTGGGAGTCTGGCTATGGTGACTACATTATGCGCCCCGATATGGATACGTTGCGCTTGACACCTTGGCTTGATGGAACGGCATTGGTGCTGTGTGATCTGCTGGATCATCATACGCATGATCTGGTGCCGCATGCGCCGCGTTCGGTATTGAAAAAACAGCTGGCAAGACTGGCCGATTACGGGCTGAAAACAGCCAGTGCGACCGAACTGGAATTTTTTGTGTTCCGTGAAAGCTTTGATGCGATGCGCGACAAAGGCTATCGCGACATGACCCCGATCAGCGCCTATAACGAGGATTATCATATTTTCCAGACCACCAAGGAAGAAGGACTGATGCGCCAGATCCGGAATGGGTTGTTTGGTGCAGGTGTGGCGGTTGAAAACACCAAAGGCGAGGCCGATGCCGGTCAGGCGGAAATAAATATCCATTATTCGGATGCTTTATCGATGGCGGATACGCATGTGCTGGTCAAAAATGCGGTAAAGGAAATCGCCTTTTTAAATGACCGCGCGGTAACGTTTCTGGCCAAATGGCATCATGATGCGGCAGGGTCTTCCAGCCATATTCACCAGTCATTATGGACCGAGGATGGTAAGCCAGCCTTTTTTGATGAATCCGCTCCAAATGGCATGTCCGAATTGATGCAACATTATCTGGCGGGTTTGCTTGCCCATGCTAGTGAAGTTACCTACTTCCTGGCGCCTTATATCAATTCCTACAAGCGCTTTGCCAAAGGCACCTTTGCACCGACTAAGGCGATTTGGTCTGTTGATAACCGTACCGCGGGCTATCGTGTGGTGGCACCCGATACCAAAGGTGTGCGCGTTGAATGCCGTGTTGGTGGATCGGATCTGAATCCGTATCTGGCATTGGCGGCACAGCTAGCCGCCGGACTGGCAGGAATTGATGCCAAACACAAGCTAGAGCCAGAATTTAACGGTGATGCCTATAATGCCGAGTCAGCACGGTCGATCCCTGAAACCCTGCGTGAAGCCACGGCCGCGCTTGATGGGTCGCATATGCTACGTAGCGCAATGGGTGACGATGTGATCGATCACTATGTCCGCGCCGCACGCTGGGAACAGGAAGATTTTGACCGCAAAGTGACGGATTATGAAGTTGCCCGTGGATTTGAACGAGGCTGACATGTCATCATATCTGAAATGTATTTCACCGATCGACGGATCGATTTATACCGAGCGCCCCCTGATGGAAAAGGCGTCAGCCTTTGCGGCTGTCAAACGCGCCAAGCAAGCCCAGAGGGCATGGGCAGCGCGCCCGCTTGACGAACGGGTGGCGATTATCCGCGATGCGGTAGAGCATATTGGTGAGATGAATGACGACATTATCCCTGAACTGGCATGGCAGATGGGACGTCCAGTACGCTATGGCGGTGAATTTGGCGGCTTTAACGAACGGGCCAGCTATATGGCCGATATTGCCGCACAGGCGCTTGCCCCCATCACAATTGAGGATAGTGACAGCTTTACACGCTATATTAGGCGCGTACCGCATGGCGTCGTGCTGGTCATTGCCCCTTGGAATTATCCCTATATGACAGCGATCAATACGGTAGCGCCAGCCTTGATTGCAGGTAATGCGGTGATGTTGAAACATGCGTCGCAAACGCCGCTAGTAGGTGAAAGGCTGGCACAGGCGTTTCACGCCGCCGGCATACCCGAAGATGTGTTTCAGAATGTGTTTTTAGGGCATGATGTGACAGCTGAACTGATCGCGGCCAAATCGTTCGGCTTTGTCAATTTTACCGGTTCGGTAAGCGGGGGCAGACATATTGAAACAGCGGCGGCAGGTACCTTTACCGGGCTGGGCCTAGAACTTGGCGGCAAAGACCCTGGCTATGTTATGGAAGATGCCGATCTGGATGCGGCGGTCGATACATTGATTGATGGTGCGATGTTTAATTCGGGGCAATGCTGTTGCG
>NZ_CAXBVX010000064.1:0-12296 GCF_963979125.1 uncultured Candidatus Puniceispirillum sp. | reverse complement strand
ATCACTGCAACTCAATACAACCTCTAGCACAACAAAATATCATAAAACAACGCCTTCACTAACGTTGCCACATTACGCCTAAATAGCTAATTCAATCTGTCTTGCTACAAATAATACATATGAATGACTATTTTATTAAAAAAGGAATAATTTTGTATCGACAAACGTTGTTTTATTGCTTAGCGTAATAAAAACAGGTTGCAAAGGCCGGGTTTAGGGAGTGAGAAAGCCAACGCAGATTGGCGATTGTTTTGAAAGGCAAGGCGCGAGCCTTGCTTTTTCTTTTTTGTATCTGTTTTTGCATCCCTGCCTCAGTTACAGAACATTCATTGTGCGTTTTTAACCATCACAAAGCTGCTTTGAACGCTTGATGCGACAGGTCGTCGCGGGTGCCCCTATCATAGCTTGTCCAGCGATATTATACCCGAATCAATAATCATAAATACGATGCTGAATAAAATTGCAGCGATAATTGTCGCCGCACCAACCTTGCGCCATATTAACGGACGCTCGGGTGCCGATGTCGCATGCCCTGTCTCGATTGTTTCTGGCGACTTCACCCCAAATGGTAATGTCATCAAAAACACCCACCACCATAAAAGTATATAAACAACGACTCCTGATACAATATCCATACCCTAACGCACCTCTTCAAGTTCAATTAAGGTACCGTTGAAATCCTTGGGATGTAAAAACACAACCGGATTACCATGCGCACCTGTTTTGGGGTTGCCATCACCAAGAACGCGTGCGCCCTTTGCAATCAGATGGTCACAGGCAGCGGCTATATCCGTTACCTCGTAACATATATGATGCATGCCGCCATCGGGATTACGCTGCAGAAACAGTGTGATAGGTGATGCTGCACCCAATGGCTCCATAAGTTCGACTTTACCATTTGGGGCGTTAACAAAAACGATGCGCACCCCATGTTCAGGCAAATTTTCGACGGCACTGACATCCGTCCCCAGCGCATCGCGCCAATACATGGCTGCCTTTTCGACATCCGGCACAGCTATTGCGATATGATTTATGCGGCCAATCATGCCATCAAATCCTCTTGGTTAACCCGCATAATATGAACATGTGTAATTGGCCGCAATCCAAACATGCTTCGTGCGACACGACGAACCGCTTGTCCGGCAACCTCCTCAACCGAGGCATCATTTTTACGGGCCGATTTGCCAAGCAGTTCAACAGCATCCTCAACCGCCAAAGATGCAGACGCAATATAATCGTCCGCTTTTTCGCCTTCACCAAGCCCTGTCTGGCTAACGGCTGGCACCATACAGATATTCCCAGTCCGGTTCAGCACCAGACTGACTGTCACACTACCATTCCATAACATACGGCGCCGCGCACGAAGCATATCGGCTTGCATGTCAATAATTGATCCGCGCTCATGCGTCATGGCACCTGTTTGTACATTATCGATAATTGAGACTGTCTCGGCATTCAGCTTAATAACAGCGCCATTGTCCGGCAGAATTGTCTGGGGTACCTGGCAGCTTTCAGCTAATTCGGCATGCGCAACAAGATGCCGCGCTGTCCCATGCACAGGTATCGCGATTTTGGGCCGGACAAGACCATACATCTCAACCATTTCATCGCGCGATGGATGGCCAGATACATGTACAGGTGCATCTTCATCCGTAATCAGCTTGATTTTTCGGCGAATAAGCATGTCTTGGACACGGCTAATTGCATTTTCATTTCCCGGAATCTTGCGTGACGAATAAATAACAGTATCGCCTGGATCCAATGACACGGTTTCATGCGCCCCTGCAGCAATTTTTGCCATTGCGGCACGAGGCTCTCCTTGGGTACCGGTGCATATGATAACAACATTCTCACGCGGTAACAGATTGATGTCACCCTCGGGCACAAAATCAGGTAAATCATGTAAATACCCAACTTCACGCGCCGCAGATATTGCCCTATTTAGCGCGCGACCAACAATGGCAACTGAGCGGTCATTTGCCTGAGCTGCTTTCACAATCGAATCGATACGCGCAATATTACTGGCAAAACACGTTACCGCTACACGGCCTTTAGCGGCACCAATAGCGTCAATCAGACCATCGCGCGCTTCTGTTTCAGAACCCGTATGCCCCTCAACCATAGCATTGGTTGAGTCACCAACCATGACCAGCACACCTTCATCGCCAAGTTTTGCCAGACGGTCTTTATCAGTATCCGTACCAAGAACTGGCGTCTTATCAAATTTCCAGTCCCCCGTATGCAGAACAGTGCCTGCTTCTGTACGGATAGCCAAAGCAGCAGGGTCGGGAATTGAATGGTTTAGGCCAATCATCTCAATGTCAAAAGCACCAATCTTTTCAACCGTATTCATACCCATTTCATGCAATGGAATATCATAGTCATTGCGCGACTCGGCCAATTTGCGACGCAACAATGCCAGAGTAAAGGCACTGCCCCAAATTGGACAACCAATGCTACTCCACAGATAAGGAATCGCACCCAGATGGTCTTCATGACCATGTGTCAGAACAAGTCCGGCCAGCTTATCACGGTGTTTCTGGATAAATTGCAAATCGGGAAGCACTACGTCAATGCCCGGGGTGCTTTCATCCGGAAAGGAAATGCCGAGGTCAACCATCAACCAGCTATCCTGATAATGATATAGGTTAACGTTCATGCCAATCTCGCCAGAACCACCTAGAGGGACAAATAGAAAATCAGACTTGGAAAAATGTGTCATTTATAGCATTCAACTGTTTGTTTGCGCCGTTATAGCGGGATTAAATTAATTATTAAGATTGTATATTACAATGAGGCCACGCAGGGTAAGATCAGCATCAACAGCCGAAATCATGGGTAAATGCGGCGCGAAAAGGGATGCCAACCCGCCTGTCGCAATAGCGGGTAAATTTGTTCCCTGCTCTGTCCGAAGACGCGAAATCAGCCCTTCAATCATGCCGACATAACCCCAAAAAATACCAGACTCCATTGCACTAGTCGTATCACGCCCCAGTACGGGCAATGTTGCGTCCCATGGTTTGACATCAAGATGTGGCAAGCGCGCCGCCGCCTGATAGAGTGCCTCAACTGATACATGCACCCCCGGCGCGATTATACCGCCTGCATAAGCACCATCTGCGCGCACAAGATCAAGCGTTGTGGCTGTGCCAAAATCAAGAATGATGGCTGGAACCTGATGGCAATGTTTCGCAGCCACTGCATTAACCAACCTGTCGGCGCCTGCCTGTGACGGATTATCAATATCAACCACAATGCCTAGCTCAACATCTTTATTACCAACGATCATTGGATCAATGTCAAATCCTGTACGTGCCATTATTACTAATTCTGGTGTGATATTGGGCACAACGCTGGCCATAACAATACCAGTAACATCATCTTTAGCCAAATTGGCCTGCGCCATCATTTGCCCTAGCCAGACCAGATATTGATCGCTGGAACGCGACGTTTCAGTTGCAATACGCCAGCAATCAAGCTGCCTACTGGCATCGCCTGCATTGTCATAAAGGGCAAACACGATATTGGTGTTGCCACAATCTATTGCCAGAAGCATCAGCTATTATCACCCATCAAAACAACATCACCAGTAGTGATATGGTGCGTCTTACCTGACGCATCAACCAGCATCATGGAACCATCATCATCAATACCCACAAAATGTCCTGATAGGCCATTGCCAATAACAGATACATCTTCGTTCAAGAATGCGGCATGTCTCATCCATTCTTTTCGAACAGGTATAAATCCAGTTTTGCTAAATTCGTCATAACGCCGCGCTAGATTATTCATATAGGCCGCCGCCAATAGCGACGGAGTCATGACATCATCGCCAAGATCGACAAGTGACGTTGGTGATATATGATTTGGCATGAGGTTAATCGCCTGAATCGGTGCCACATTGATCCCCGTGCCGACAATAAGGGCATCTGACATCCCCTCAAGTAGAATACCGCAAATTTTTCTACCATCGACCAGAATATCATTAGGCCATTTCACTTTAGGCTGATGTGATACAAGCACATGATCGATCGTTTCACGCGCCGCCAATGCCGCCACAAAAGACAATAACGGCCAATGCCGTTTGTCCATTTCAGGCCGCAGAACTACCGACAGATACATTCCCCCTTGGGGTGAAAGCCATGTTCGGCCTCGTCGGCCGCGTCCAGCAGTTTGTTCACCCACCAGAAAACCGGTACCTGTTGGCGCCCCATCAAGCGCAGCTTTATGGGCAAGATCAGATGATGATTCGGCGACATCGGCGGTGGAAAATGTCCAAGCTACGCTTGTCACCATATGGTTTGATCCTAGTTGCTAGCCATCAATGTTGTGGCCGCCATGTCAGCTACCCCAAGCAAACTGCCAAGGCCGGCAAAAAACAGAAGAATGACGCCAAGCGAAACTGTCAGCACCAATCGATTCGACATCGGCAGTTCACTATCCAGCGGATTGTCACTTTCTTCAAAATACATCATACGGATAATGCGCAAATAATAGAACGCTCCAACAACCGACATGACCACGCCGATAACGGCTAGCGGAATCAGACCCGCATTGACTGCTGCTAGAAAAACATACCACTTGCCAAAAAAGCCAGCTAATGGCGGAATACCTGCCATCGAAAACATCATGACCAACAAGCCAATAGCAAATAACGGATGTGTTTTTGACAGACCTCGCAAATCTTCAATTCGGCTAGCGGCCTTGCCTTCACGGCGCATCATCAGAATGATAGCAAAAGTACCAGCACCCATGAAAATATAACCTGTCATATAAATCATGACACCCAGCACACCAGCATGTGATCCTGCCGCCAGTCCCGCTAACGCATAGCCCATATGCGCAATTGATGAATAGGCCATCATCCGCTTTATGTCTGTCTGCATAATCGCACCAAACGCACCAATGACCATTGATGTGATCGATAAAGCAACAAGAACCTGTGACCATTCTACGGCTATTGGACCAAAGGCGCCATAAGTCAGACGCATCATCAGCGCCATTGCCGCTACCTTTGGAGCGATGGCAAACAAGGCTGTCACAGGTGTTGGTGAGCCTTCATAAACATCTGGTGTCCACATGTGGAACGGTGCTGCTGATATTTTGAATGCGATCCCGCAAATCATAAATACCATGCCTATGACAAAGACCACTGGTAATGCACCTGTCGCAACAGCTGCAGATATGCCGTCAAAGCTGGTTGTTCCCGCAAATCCATAAACCAGAGACGCGCCATAGAGCAACATGCCAGATGATAGTGCGCCAAGCAGAAAATATTTCAATCCAGCTTCGGATGAACGCAGTGAATTTGTCCGCATAGCTGCAACGACGTAGAGTGGCAGAGATTGCAATTCAACAGCCATATAAAGCGACATCAGGTCATTTGCCGAAATCATCAGCATCATGCCAACAACCGCCAATAAGACAAGCAAGCTGAATTCAGGCTTGTTAATATCATCCTGTTCCAACGGACTGATCGACATATATAGGGCAGCAAATGCACCCATTAACACCAGCAACTTCATATATGAACTAAATGAATCAGCGCTGAACATGCCAGAAAAGGCTGTGGTCTGGATATCATTACCCTGCCATAACATTACTGCCGCAATCACAATTGCGACCAAAGCAATCGAACAGACCCGCTTTGCATTCGTAGCACCTTCGCCTCCATAGGCAGCTACCAGAACAAGCAAAAGCGCAACACACGCCAGAAGCATTTCTGGAAGAGCAGGCAAAATATCATTTATTTCGAACATGAGTGCCGTTCTCCTTGAGAACAAATATGAGTCTAATTAGATGCGACGAGCGCAACACCACTTACCGCCAATTCATCAATTAACAATTGAATCGAAACAGCCATTACATCCAGCAAAA
This sequence comes from uncultured Candidatus Puniceispirillum sp., assembly GCF_963979125.1. Classification (NCBI taxonomy): domain Bacteria; kingdom Pseudomonadati; phylum Pseudomonadota; class Alphaproteobacteria; order Puniceispirillales (SeqCode); family Puniceispirillaceae (SeqCode); genus Puniceispirillum (SeqCode); species uncultured Candidatus Puniceispirillum sp. The sequence goes on along the minus strand of NZ_CAXBVX010000064.1, from coordinate 6,419 downwards.
ATGCCGGATAGATACCAAACACCAAAACCAAAATGCTGATGGGAACAAAAATGCCTAATTCCCGCATTTGCATCGGCTCCATTGATTGGACTTCAGCCTTGTTAACGTTACCAAACATAACCCGGCGATACAGCCACAACATATATGTAGCGCCAAGCACAAGACCTGTGGCGGTGAAAAACGCAACCCATGTGCTTGCTTTCCATGCCCCGACAAGAACCAGCATTTCGCCAACAAAACCGCTTGTTCCCGGCAAACCAACCGAAGCAAGCATCATAAACATAAAAAACACGGCATAGCGCGGCATAACCTTGGCGACACCCCCATAAGCATCAATTTCACGTGTATGAAGACGGTCATAAACAACACCAACACAAAAGAACAATGCCGCGGATACAAGACCATGACTAATCATCTGGAACATCGCGCCAGCAATACCCTGTTCGGTAAATGTGAAGATACCGATCGTGACAAACCCCATATGCGCAACCGATGAATAGGCAATCATCTTTTTCATATCTGACTGCGCCAGTGCCACAAGTGACGTATAGATCACCGCAATTACAGATAGAGCAAAAATGAGTGGTGCAAACAATTCAGACGCATGCGGAAACATAGGCAATGAGAACCGCAGGAATCCATAGCCCCCCATCTTCAATAGAACACCGGCAAGTATCATCGACCCCGCCGTCGGTGCCTCAACATGCGCGTCTGGTAGCCATGTATGAACTGGCCACATTGGTACCTTGACCGCAAAAGATGCAAAAAACCCAAGGAATAACCAGAATTGCATCCCCGTACCAAAGCTATGCGCAGTCAGCATCGGTATATCTGTTGTGCCTGTCTGCACATACATGACAAGCATGCATACCAGCATCAGCACCGAGCCTAACAACGTAAACAGGAAAAATTTAAACGCCGCATAAACCCGCCTTGCCCCACCCCATATTCCAATAATCAGGAACATCGGAATCAGTACTGCTTCAAAGAAAAGATAGAACATAAGCATGTCTAGCGAGACAAACATGCCAATCATCATCGTTTCAAGCACAAGAAAGGCGATCATATATTCGCGTACACGATGTGTAATGGCGCGCCAACTTGCCAATACGGCAAGCGGCGTCAAAAAAGTAGAAAGCAGGACAAAGGGCATCGAAATGCCATCAACACCCATATGATAATTAATGCCTGTATTAGGCAACCATTCCGCAAATTCCTCGAACTGATAACCAGCTACATCACTATCAAAACCAAGCAAGAGCGCTAAAGAAACGATAAAATTAAAACCTGTGATCCACAGCGTTACACTACGAGCATTATTAGCAATGACGTCATCGTCACCCTTGATCATTAGCAAGAAGATCACACCCGCCAAAGGAAGGAAGGTGATGATTGTCAGTAAAGGCCAATTATCGATCATCACTTAAATTCCTTTTAGGCGAAAATAAAACCAGCTCACCAGCACAACAACGCCGATCAGCATGGCAAAAGCGTAGTGGAAAACAAATCCGGATTGAATTCGCGAACAATAACCAGAAATCCGAAGTACCAGCCCCGACATACCATCCGGACCGAAGCCATCAATCGTATCTCGGTCACCACGCTGCCACAGGATTGCACCAATTCGCACCGCAGGCTTAACCAGCAAAGCATCATAAATTTCGTCAAAATACCACTTGTTGTAAAACAGTGTATGAAGGGGTGAAAAGGCTTTTGCTACTCGTGCTGGCATATCGGTAAGAACAGCATAGAACAAGACCGCCAGCAAAACACCGCTTGTCGCCAGCACGACTGGCAGCAACTTTACCCAGCTTGGAACATAATGCGCGTTTTCCATGGCCGTATGTGTTGGCAGAATGAAAATTGAGTCACCCCAGAATGATGCCATATCATGGCCAACAAACAGCTCATAACCAAGCCAGCCAGAGAAAATTGCACCCAGCGCAAGAACAAACAATGGCAAGGTCATAACTGTTGGTGATTCATGTACCTTCGACATCACTTCGGCTGACGCGCGCGGCTTACCGTGAAACGCCATAATCAAAAGACGCCAGCTATAGAAAGCTGTCAAAAACGCCGCCGCACATCCCATCCAGAAAGCAAAACTTCCAACCGATGTCTGTGCCGCAAATGCAGCTTCGAGAATCATATCCTTTGAATAGAAACCGGCAAAAAATGGAAACCCAGCCAGCGCCAGTGACCCCACCCACATCATTACATAAGTCACAGGTATCTTTTTCCAAATACCACCCATATTGCGCAGATCCTGTTCGTCAGACATCGCATGTATGACCGATCCCGCCCCAAGGAACAGTAAAGCCTTGAAAAACGCATGTGTTGTAAGATGGAACATCGCTGCTGGATAAGCTGACACACCCGCGGCAAAGAACATATAGCCAAGCTGTGAACAAGTTGAATAGGCAATCACACGTTTGATATCGAACTGTGTCATGCCAACAGTAGCGGCAAAAATCGCAGTCATACCGCCAATAACTGTAATAACGTCAAGCGTGAATGGCGCATATTCAAGCACTGGAGAAAGGCGACAAACCATAAAGACACCAGCAGTTACCATTGTCGCGGCATGTATAAGCGCTGAAACAGGCGTCGGGCCTTCCATCGCATCAGGCAACCATGTATGCAGACCCAGTTGGGCAGATTTACCCATTGCACCGATAAACAGCAATATTCCCGCCACTTCCAATGCTGGCAAGCTCATGTCCAAGAAATTTACGTCTGCATCAACATAAAGAGCAGCTTTGGCAAAAATATCGTCAAACTGAATCGACCCAAACAAGGCATAAACAGCTAAAATACCAAGCGCAAAGCCAAAATCCCCAACACGGTTGACCACAAAAGCTTTCATCGCCGCCGTATGGGCTGACTCTTTATGATACCAAAAACCAATCAGCAGATAAGATGCAACGCCCACACCTTCCCAGCCAAAGAACAACTGTACAAGATTATCAGCTGTTACCAGCATCAACATGGCAAAGGTGAACAGGCTAAGATAGGACATAAAGCGCGCGCGGGCTTTATCATGTGACATGTAGCCAACTGAATAGATATGCACCATCGAAGATACGCCTGTCACAACAATCAGCATAACAGCTGTCAACGTATCAAAGCGAAGCCGCCAATGTGCCTCAAAATCACCTGATACGATCCAGCGCGATAGATTGATCGTGATAGGTTGGCCACCAATGGCAACCTCGGCAAAGGCAAAGATAGAGAATAAAAGTGACAACAATAAACCAGCGATTGTTATTCGTTCAGCTGCCTTATCATGGTTTCCCAGACTCAGAATGCCTGCGATTACAGAGCCTATAAGCGGCAAAAATACTATGGATGCGTACATATCGCCCTAGCCCTTCATCATATTAACATCTTCAACAGCGATCGATCCACGATTGCGGAAGAACACCACCAGAATAGCAAGGCCAATAGCCGCTTCGGCCGCTGCCACCGTCAATATAAACAACGAGAATACCTGCCCTTCTAGATCACCGTTATAAGCTGAAAAAGCCACCATATTTATATTCACAGCCAGCAACATCAGTTCAATTGACATCAGGATCGTGATTACGTTCTTACGGTTCAAAAAGATACCAAATATCCCCATCGCAAAAAGAATCGCCGAACAGGCTAGATAATGATTAAGCGTTAATTCCATCATAACTTTAACTTTCCTGCCGCGGTGGCGCTTTGCCAACTGGCACACTGACAATCTCAACAGTGTCCTCACGGCGGCGCATATTCTGCTCGGCCACCACCTGGCGACGAACCCCCGGACGATGCCGCATGGTCAATGAAATGGCACCAATCATGGCAACCAGCAAGATCAGACCTGCAACTTGAAACAGATATATATATTTGGTGTAAAGCACCCCACCAAGGCGCGTCGTATTGGCAATCTCGGATGCTTCCGGCAAGGTTGCCCCCTTAAAGGCATCGCCATACATTGCTGCCACCAGCTCAAACACCAGAATACCACCAACAATCAGGCCAAGCGGTAGGTATTTCTGAAAGCCCGCGCGCATTTCGGCAAAGTTGATATCCAGCATCATCACGACAAACAGGAACAGAACAGCAACCGCGCCTACATAGACAACTACCAGAAGCATAGCCAGAAACTCTGCACCGATAAGGACGAATAATCCGGCTGCATTGAAAAAGGCGAGGATAAGAAAAAGCACTGAATATACAGGGTTTTTCGATATCACGACCATAAAGGCACTAGCCAGCATGATGCCCGCAAACAGATAAAAGAAAAGCGCTTCAAACATTGTCTGTCATTTCCAATCTAGATCAGCGCCATTTGGCGTCGGCGGCAAGATTTCTGGCGATCTCAGTTTCCCAACGATCACCATTCGCAAGCAATTTGTTTTTGTCGTAATACAGCTCTTCGCGTGTTTCAGTCGCAAACTCAAAATTAGGCCCTTCGACAATGGCATCGACCGGACAGGCTTCCTGACAAAATCCACAATAGATACATTTGGTCATGTCTATGTCATAGCGTGTTGTCCGACGACTGCCGTCATCGCGTGGTTCAGCTTCGATCGTGATCGCCTGTGCTGGGCACACCGCCTCACATAATTTACAGGCGATACAGCGCTCTTCTCCATTTGGATAGCGACGCAAAGCATGTTCACCGCGAAAGCGTGGCGACAAACTACCCTTTTCATAAGGATAATTAATTGTAACTTTCGGTTTGAAAAAATACTTCAACGTCAGAAACATGCCTTTGGCAAGCTCAAGAAGCAGGAATGATTTGACCGAATCCATCAACATCCGCATGACTTTTACCTTCTCCTCTGCCTAACCAACGATAACCGCTGGCAGTCGATCAGTTGCCAGCAAAAAGCCAGCTGTTGCCACTACATATAACAATGAAAATGGCAAAAATATTTTCCAGCCAAGGCGCATCAACTGATCATAACGATAGCGTGGTGTTGTTGCGCGTACCCACAGGAATACAAACAACACCATCATGATTTTCAAAATGAACCATAACGGGCTAGGAATAATGTTCAGCGGCCAAATATCAAATGGCGGCAACCATCCCCCAAGGAACAGAATCACTGTCATGCTACTCATCAAGATCATATTGGCATATTCGCCAAGGAAGAATAGCGCAAAACTCATTGACGAATATTCGACAAAATAGCCAGCAACCAGCTCGGACTCACCTTCAGGTAAATCAAACGGCGCACGGTTTGTTTCAGCCAGCGTTGAAATGAAGAACACGATGAACATCGGAAATAGCGGCAAGGCAAACCACATACCGCGCTGTGCTTCGATAATTGCGCTCAAATTTAATGAGCCAGCACAAAGCAATACATTGATGATTACCAGTCCCATCGAAACTTCATAGGACACCATCTGCGCGGCTGACCGCAACGCCCCCAGAAAGGCATATTTCGAATTACTTGCCCATCCAGCCATGATAACGCCATAGACACCAAGCGAGGACACCGCAAACAGATACAAAATCCCGACGTTAATATCTGCTATCACAAGCCCTTCACCAAACGGGATCACAGCCCACGCGACCAATGACAAAACAAAGGTCAGCATCGGCGCAATAATGAAAACAACCTTATTGGCACCAGCTGGCAGAATCGTTTCCTTGGCCATCAGTTTGAGCGCATCGGCGAAAGGTTGGAACATGCCAAACGGGCCAACAACATTTGGGCCTTTGCGCAGTTGCATGAAACCGATAACGCGCCGTTCGGCAAGTGTCAGATAAGCCACAGCGATCAGCAGAGGTCCCACAACAATCATGATTTGTGCTATGATCCAGGCTACAGCGCGAATTTCAGCATTATTGATCAAATCCATAATCATCTAACTACTCCGCCGCCACTGTTGATGAGATGGCTGTTTCATCAACAGTGTCATCCAGCAATGCTTTACGACATTCAGCCATCGTTTCGGATGCACGGCTAATCGCACATGTCATATGGAAATCATCAAGGCTATTGGTGATCGGTGTAGCATCCATCTTGCCACGGCCACCAAACTTTGACCATTTTGCATTAGCAATAGCATCGCCTTCAGCAAAATGTGGATAGGCTTCACACAAGGCTTCGCGCACTTCAGATAAACTATCCATGCCGATGGTTTTATTGATGTGACCGGAAAAGGCACGAATAATAGCCCAGTCTTCTCTAGCTTCACCTGGCGGGAATGCCGCACGGTTGGAATATTGAACGCGCCCTTCGGTATTTACATAGATACCGTCTTTTTCAGTATAAGCCGCACCAGGCAACACTACGTCGGCACCATGCGCACCTTTATCACCATGATGCCCTTGATAGACAACAAACGCGCCATCCAGTCGATCAATATCGACTTCGTCAGCGCCAAGCAACCAGACAAAATCAAGCTTCTTATTTTCAGCAGCTTTATACATGCCT
>NZ_CAXBVX010000063.1:0-12340 GCF_963979125.1 uncultured Candidatus Puniceispirillum sp. | reverse complement strand
CCTTTGACGCCTTTGACGAGGCCGTTGGCCTATTCAGGGCGGACGGAGACCTTGTCAAAAGCCCATAAGGCCACACATAGGGCAAGTGGAAATCCGATAACAAGGATTAAGCCAATATTTGCGTTCATAACCATCTCCACGACATAATGAAGCCTGTTTCTACGATGCTCAGCCGTCTTTTGGCAAGGGACAAAACGCCGCTACCAGTCTTAATCGTCCCTAAGCAGACAAGCATATTGTGGCAAAACAAGATCCGGCCCCTGCTCCCATGCGGCAGCTCTATAGGCATCGGCAACTATTTTACCTGTTTCAGTCATGCAATCGTCAATCGTGTCAAACTTAAGATCGGTAGTTATAATTCCCGATGTCATGATGGCTACCGCTACCCACTCCATCTTAATGATCCATTAAAACACAGGCATATTTATTCAACTCAATGTCCTGTGCTTTGGTTTCAGATATTTCTGCTTTTGCATTGCGCGCCATCACAGCAGCTTGGCCTGCCTGTTTGTAACAGTCATCGACATTCCGAAAGGTAATATCCGTCGGCACAATGCCTTGCGTCAGCACCGCAACTAAAAGCCATTTCATCCCCAGACTCCAAAATTTGATTGATAACCTGCGCAAGGATAAAAGCGTTATTAATTGCAAACAAGGGATTCAGAATATCTAAATTAATATTTATGAAATTATTTTTTTAGTCTATTTTTCAGACTAATACGCGCTTCTTGTGATCCATCATGAAAAGTGCCAAACCAACGATCAAGTGGAAAATCGACACTACCATAGTTGCATTCAAAATAGCGATGATGAAGCTGATGATGAAAATGGCCAAGCAAAACGCGTTCTTTATTGGCAATAAACAATGCGTGAAAACCGCTATGTCCAATGATCGCCGACAAACCAAGCATATACATGTGAAAAAAAACATGTATCGGATGCGAAGGAACGAACAGATGGATGAACACCGATGAAAAATAAATTGCATGCTCAACTGGATGCATGGAAATGCCTGACCACGGGCCAACATTTACATTGCGATGGTGTAAGGCGTGAACCCATTTATAAACAGGGCCAACATGCAAAAAACGATGCCCCCAGTAAAAATGAAACGCGATCCATGATCCTGTCAGAAATATAATCAGGCTGAATAAAGCCGGATTATCGTTCCAACCAATATAGTGCGCGTCACCATTATTTAACCGCCACAATATTATGGCCTGATATAGCGTCCAGAAACTGACCCCACTGGCCAATGTCCAGAACATATTGTCATAAACCTGACGACCAAAATTGAAACGCCCACCTCCTTTATGGCCAAAAGAGGTGACATATTTCCGCTTAGTGCCCTGCCCTTTGCGTATATATAGAAACCAGTGCAATCCCCCCGCGACAAGGCCAACAAGCCCTAGATTGATTGCATATAAAGCGACCAGCCATCCAATGTTGGATGTATCACCCTTGGCAGGCATAACAGGCTGAAGCATATAAAATGACATGATAGCCAACAACAGAAAAAAACTGACCTCGGACAATCTCAACCATGTATCGCGGTGATATGCCCAGATTGCCGCCATCTTCCATGGCATTTCAAAAAGCGGATTATTGGTGATCGGCAGATCCGGATGCCAGTTCCATTCCTGACGGTTTGTGCCATTTTTATCAGCAGATATATCTTTGTCGCTGATGGGTTCATGATTGCCAGATGACATGCCCATGCCTCACTGTTCAACATTTGAAAATGTTTCCAGATTATGCGCAATCTGGCAATATCAAATCGCAAACCTTTCCTAATCGTCTGCCTTGCCAATCAGCGCTTCCCACCAACGCTCAAAGATGCCCGGATTATCAAGCCGCACCGTTTGCCCCATAAGCGGTGTCATTACAGATATATTATGGGGCTTTGCACGTTTGGTAATTTCAACTGGCGGGTCGTACCAGTTATGTAGGGATAAGGTGAACATGCCCCAATGCACGGGAACCAGATGCCGTCCCTGAAGATCAAGAAACCCCTGAATGACTTCATCTGGCATATTATGAACAGCTGCCCAGCGCTCATTGTACTGACCGCTATCCATAAACACGATGTCAAATGCTCCATAACGGTCTCCAATGTCTTTGTAATGCACATCATAGCCTGAATCGCCGCTATAATAGACACTCTTGCCACCGCCTTTGACAATCCATGATGCCCACAGGGTTTTCATTGTCGAAACAAGCGCCATACGGCCAGAAAAATGCTGGGCGGGCGTGCAGATAAAAGTCACCCCGTCAAAATCTATTTCGTCCCACCAATCCAACTCGATCAGCTTGTCACTATCGACACCCCATTTGCGCATATGCGCACTCACGCCAAGCGGCGTTATAAAGGTCACATCATCATCCTTTAGCTTGATGATTGTTTCCATATCCAGATGGTCATAATGGTCATGCGAAATCAGCACATAATCTAAATCGGGCAGATCATGAAAGCTGATAACTGGCGGCTGAAAACGTTTAACAAGAAAACTGAATGGTGACGCAGCACCTGAAAATACAGGATCAACCAGAACGATCTTGTTATTAATGGACAGCAGAAACGATGAATGGCCCAACCAGATGAACTTTACCGTACCTGCGCTATCTCCAAAATCTGCCGGCACCCCCGAACGGTCTTCAGGGATTAATTGTGATGGCGATGTTTCATTGGAATTGAAAAAGAAATTATGCCTGAGACGTCCGATGGGATCATCCCAAAAGCTGGTATCATCACCCATTGTCTTCATGATATTTGGACGACGATTGACGAATTTTTGACTAGCCATGTCATAATTAGGCGATGACTGAACTATTTTGAGATGCACATCTTTTGGATTTTGTCCCACCTGATCACACCCCGTGAGTATTGCCAGCACGAATACTGGAAACATGAATCTACGAAACATGACCTTTATATCTATAATTACATTAAGCATCCGTGTCTCACTTTGTTTGCATTCGGTTAACGCCATCCCAGCTTGCCGTATCCCACCCATCCTTCAAAAGACTCTTACATCTCTCGATATATAGACAAACCACCATATCGGCTGGATTATTATCATATATGGCAGTGAACAGTGTCAGCGCCTCATTGATATTCTGAGCTTGATAAAGTGTTACAGCTTCATCAAACCGTGCTTTATCCTTGACCTTCAACGCCCTATTATCATCAGAGTCAGCGTCAAGAACTTCAAAAACCTTAACCGCTTCGGACTTGCCCTTGACCGCAACCTTGTCAATCATCCGCACAGCAAAAATATCAGGCGTTAATTTTAAATAGGTGTCTTCACTGATCAAAACCTTTGCCTGATATAGTTTGGTCAACATTTCGAGACGAGCCGCCAGATTTACCGCGTCACTGATAACGGAACCTTCCATCCTGTCAGCCTCGCCAAGCGTGCCAAACATCATCGAACCAGTATTCACACCAATGCCTATATCAATGCTTTGCGCGCCCTGCGCTTTGGCGTCTTCGTTATAAACAATCAAGTCCTGCTGCATTTTTACGGCGGCGCTCGTGGCATCATCAGCGGCGCGCGTAAATAACGCCATAATTCCATCACCAAGAAATTTATCTATATAGCCGTTATGCCCGCGCACTATTGGTCCCATACGTTTTAGATAGCCATTTACAAAACGAAAATTCTCATCAGGCGTCATACTTTCCGATATGCTGGTAAAAGAACGAATATCGGAAAACAGAATGCTCATTTCAATTTCGACCTGATCACCAAGATGCACATCCAGAATGCTATCTTTCTTTAGATTTAATAACAGTTGTTTGGGAACAAATCGCTGATAGGCAGTTGTGAGCCTGATTTGCTGATCAAGAGCCAAAGCTTTCAGATCATTAAGCTGCTGTGCCACCGCAAAGCCAAAGGTAATGAACATTGACAGAAACAACAAACCACCAAAAGTCGTTGCCACCAGCATGGTGATCCAAGTGAATCCATACAGAAGAAATGCGATGATCGATATAGGCGCCGTAAGCAACGGCAACATAAACGAAACGCACATATATTTTCCCGTTTTGCTACCTTTATGCCAGGAAAAGGCCGAAATACCGACAGACGTAAATAACAGTAAAGCAAATGGCAGGAACAGATATTGTAATTTAACGATGCCAGGGCCAAGCCGGTCAGGGGGATAAGCAACAAGGTCAAATTCTGATGGCCCGGGCCAGGACAGCGAGGTGACAAAATTAATGCCTGCCATAACAATATAAAAAACGATTACCGAAAAATATATTTTATCAAATCTTTTATATCGTGAATCCAGTTCCAGTGACTTTCGGAAAAATTGTAGCAACAAAGCAAATAAACCCGAATTGAGGACAAGGCTGAATTCACTGTTTGATACCCAACGGTCAATACCTAGCAACATGGCATTTGATGATGTCAGACATACAATGATTGTGGCTTGGAACAAGCTAAGTGACAGCCACAGATAATTCCCTTTTGAAACCAGATAGATGAAGAAATAATACAAACCAAAGGCAAAGGCGACCGACATAAAAACAATATTGCTGGCAAAGCGAAATAACTCACGCAATTGCACATCTTGCCATGAACCAACTGTCATGCGATCTAGGCCGTTAACCCGTCCCATAAAGCGATCAAACGGACTGCTAAGGAAGTAACTGTAAAGAACTGTTTCCTCGCCAACTGGCATCAAAACCTTATATTGACCCAAAATGCGGCCATCATCGATCCAGTCACCTGACTCATAAACCCAGTATGGATAACTCTTTGCGCCCTGACGACTGACGGTAAAAATCTTTTTCTCGCGGTTCCAATTATGGTTGATGCCAATCTCTTGGGTATTTGTATTATTGAAAATCCGCACCCGCGCCCAGTAACCGTCCACAAGCGACTGATCACTTTGTAATGATGGCAACCAGGCACCATCTTCAAGATCCGATAGATGAGCCGTATGGTCAAACCCTTCCAGAAATGTCAGATGGTCATGGGGAATTGTGGCTAATTGTCCAGGCTCAACAGAAAAAACCGTCTCTGCGCGCACAACTGTGCTTGCTAGAATGATTATCAGAAAAAATAGATACAGTGTGCATTTGGTTGAAAAACCCAAAAGATCACGTAACTGAAAGGTCATAAAACGTGGCACCAAACAAAAAGACTCAGCTACCATTACAATGCGAGGCGTCTTTGGCAATGTCAATGTAACGTAAACTTGTTCATTTCAGACTTAATCTTCAGCAAAATAAGTCCTTGCGCGCTCGTAATATAACTGCAACAAAATTGTAATATTTTGACGTTTTTAACAGTTCAGATATTACAATGCGCATCATTCCAAAGGCATATTTCCACTATGAAAAACAACCAGATTGACCAATCTAATAGATATATCAATGATTTAAGGCGACTGGATTATACGCATAGCCAGGTTAAACAACGTCGTACAACGCTATTACCTTTTACGATTGCCGCTCTATTTCTGGTGATTGCGGGGATTTATGGAAGCATGAATCTGGACGTAGCACCCGAAGACATAGTGATGTTGGTATCAGCCGCAGTAATTGGCGGTTACATGGCTTTGAATATTGGTGCAAATGATGTTGCGAACAATATGGGGCCTGCTGTCGGTGGCAAGGTTTTGACGGTAGTCGCTGCCGTTATAATTGCCGCCATATGCGAAAGCGCAGGTGCGCTTCTGGCGGGTGGTGATGTCGTTAAAACCGTTGCCAAAGGCATTATCAATCCTGGTGATGGCGTGGCGTTGGATGATTTTCGCAATCTGATGCTCAGCGCGCTTCTTGCTGCGGCTTTATGGATCAATCTTGCCACCTTTTTGAACGCGCCCGTTTCAACGACACATTCCATTGTTGGCGGTGTCATGGGCGCTGGCATTGCGGGGGCTGGATTTGATCTGGTCAATTGGCTCACCATGTCAAAAATTGCTGCCAGTTGGGTTATTTCACCTGTTTTTGGTGGCATGGTCGCCGCCGGGCTTCTCTACCTCATCAAAATGAAGATAATAAACCAAAAAGAACGCAACAAAGCTGCCCGCCGATGGGTTCCTATTTTGATTGGTCTGATGGGCGGTGCTTTTACCGCCTATATGGCTATGAAGGGCTTGAAAAAAATATGGAAACCTACGACTGATGCTATTATTTTCTATTCATTTCTTGCCTTTTTGACAAGCTGGATTATATCGATCCCCTTCATTAAAAAGCAGGCACTCAAAGTCGGAGATCGCAAAAAGGAAATTTACACCCTTTTCAATTTTCCGCTTATCATCGGTGTTGCTCTGCTATGCTTTGCGCATGGGGCGAATGATGTCGCTAATGCTGTTGGCCCGCTAGCTGCGATCGTATCCACATTTACCGACCCTTCGGTTGCCGCAAAGGTTTCTATTCCCTTATGGGTAATGGTGATTGGTGCGGCTGGACTGGCCTTGGGACTGCTTCTTTTCGGTCCCAAATTGATTAATACCGTCGGTGAAAAAATTACCCGTTTAAATGCGCCGCGCGCTTATTGTGTCGCACTTGCATCGGCGGTCACGGTTTTGATTGCAACTGCATTCGGTTTGCCGGTCAGTTCAACGCATATTGCCATTGGGGCTATTTTTGGCATTGGCTTCTTACGTGAATATATGGAAAATCCGGATAAAAAACGCCTGAAACCATCGCATATATTGAACCCGACGGCACAGGATGCGTTCCAGAATGTGCATATTCGTCTTCGCCGAAAATTGGTCAGACGACGCTATGTTGTTTCTATTGGCGCCGCATGGATTATCACAGTGCCTGCGTCAGCTTTGCTTGCAGCTTCGCTTTTTTATGTTTTGCAGTTTCTAATATCCACGGTGCAATAGCATCAAATTGTTTGATAAGCTGCAAATAATCAGCGCGCTCGGTGACCTTATGCGCCTTGTCCAGAAGTGACCAATGTCGCTCGCGCTTTGCATCTTCTGGCCATTTATCGGTCTGTGTGGTTACCAAAAGCGGGTAATAGGTAACAATAACATTTTCGACTTTATGCCCGTTACTTTTTCCGATCACCATGGTCATGGGAAAATCTGTCAATAATTTTCCCCGCACGCCAGCTTCTTCAAACGCTTCACGTTTACATCCCTGCTTATGCGTTTCATTTATCTTAAGGTCACCTTTGGGCAAGATCCAACGTCCACGTTTCTGCGATGTTACAAACATCACCGCCATCCGGTCGCCACTAATATCAAAAGGTATCACACCTATTTTATGGTTCATTGAACAACCATTCTTTAATGCGTCATCCCATCACCAACAGAACAACTAGTTTGAATTCAGACAATATTAAAAGAATTAGTATGGATTAAAAGAACTTAGTATGGTTGATGCATTATTTTTCGGCAATATAAACTGTCTGGTAACAATCAGTTTCCATCAAAGGGTTAAAAAACACCACATCTTCTGCGTACGCGTGATGAAAAACCTTTTCAAGTCGATTTACAAAAGCGTCATCTGCCCCATCATTCGACCATAGGGCAAAAACACCCCCATCCTTTAAATGATTGCTCAGCTTTTCCAGCCCCTCCTCGGCATAAAAACTGGCATGACTATGGCTCAGATGAAAATCAGGCGCATGATCTATATCCAAAAAGATACCGTCAAATTTACGTTGTGGTTGCGTTTTATCAAAACCGTCATCGCTGGCGGCACAGGCAAAAAAATCAGCCTCAATAATCTGACAACGCGGATCATCAGACAAAACAGTACCTATCGGAAGCAGGCCATCCTTATGCCACGAAATAACAGGAGCTAGATATTCGATAATTGTCACTGACCTGACATGATCAAAAGCCAGTGCCGCTTTAGCCGTATAACCAAGCCCCAGTCCCCCAACCAGAATCTCAGGTGCTTTATGTTTCATTCTGGATAGCGGCAGATCGGCAAGCGCAATTTCCGATACGCTGAACATATCCGACATAAGATGCTCGTCATTTAGAATAACCTCGACAACATCCTTATCCAGCTTTAACTGCCGCCGACGCCGAAGCGACAATTCACCAAGCGGCGTCATCTGATAATCCAGCTCTTCAAATAATTTTGACATGGTTATTACCTATTCATCCCACTTGATATCTTGATAGTCAAAATCGTTACTTATCGTTGGTTTGATAATCTGAAAATACGGAGACAGATCAAAGTCACGCGGCGTAAAATGGCTGTAATGCCGTTTTTGCATGACCAGCTGATCGTTATAAAAACGTTTCTTTTCCTGCACACTCAATTCGCGTGGTAAAATCGGATATTTTATCGATTGAAATGATTGCGCTACAAGCGTTGAACAAATGGCTTTTGTCGGGTCGCCACTGCCAAATGCAATTAAGGAACGTCGATAACGCGATGGAACGGGCGGGGTGGCAATCAAATATCGCAACAAATCAATAATATTCTTAGTGTCATATTGATGTCCAATACGCTCGATTGCAAAATTGATTAAGGCGCGCTTATCTTCATCTGTCACCCTCACCGGACGACAGATACGGACATTATAACCATCATATTTCGACAGCGGCACACGGCACACGCCATTGACCAGATCAGCTTCCAGCAAAGCCCCTTGACCATCTTGGTCACCAACAAACAGACACACATGCGACCAGGTTGACTGGGTCAGATATTTAATCGCGGTACTGATCTGACTGTTACCCTCAACAAGTAAAAGATCGCAAGGCTCAAGCGTCGCTGCTAATTGCGCCTGTGACAAAACCGAAAACCGCTCATATCCTGGCTTTGGTTTGCTCAGGTGACGTGCAAGCCTGTCTCCAAAATAGCGTAAAATCGATTGCATATGCCTATTCTTTACCTTGCCTGCTTGTGGCTAGCTCTATTTTATGCGTTTGCCTTTTTGGCCACGTTTAAACTTTTTAATAAAACTATATGAAATCGCAAAGCGCGGGCGCAATCCGCTATCAGGTCGGAATGTGGGATCCGACAATACTGGCTGAAGTGATTGCTTCTGGCTTAATTCACGTTTCACAATATACAATCCGCTGCCAATGATCAAAACAGAGCCGATAACCAGCGATGTGGTCACCTGATCGCCAAATAAGACCAAACCAAAAAAGCCAGCCCATAAAATTTGTGAATATTGCATTGGCGCAATGATAACCGCATTGGCATTCTGGAATGCTGACACAATGAAGAACATCGCCAGAAAACCCAAAATGGCCAAAACCGCAATACTGCCTAGATGAAGCAATGGCATTGGCACATAAACAAAAGGCATAATCAGCCCCATAATCAGAAAATTGCCCAACATAGGGTAAATAAGCATGACAGCCATTTTTTCACGTTGCCCAATTTTGCGGGTGATGAGTGAATTTGTTGCGGCGCCAATGACCCCACCCAAACCGGCTAGATGGCCTAATGAAAAGGAAACATCACCAGGTTGCAGAACCACCAGCACCCCAACAAAGCCAACAAGTATCGATAATCCGCGATGTATGCCAACTCGTTCACCAAGCACTGGAATTGACAAAACAGTTATCAAAATGGGGGTCAAAAACAATAACGCATAGGTCTGCGCAAGGGGTAAAACTGAAAACGCATAAAAAGTGCAAAAGCCAGACATTGAGGTCGCCAGCACCCTGATCCCCATTTGAACTGGATGATGCGGCCACAGACTACCTGTCCTCGGGTTTCTCAGGATATAGAGCGTGACAAGCGGAAATGAAAAAAGAACGGAAAAGAAAAGGATTTGAAACGGCGTATAGAAGCCACCAAGATATTTCACAACAACGTCATGCGTTGAATATAAGCCAAAACCAACAAGTGAAAGCATGACACCGTTAGCGGATGATTCTTTTAATTTAGCCATTTTACAATTTTGACAGCTTTGAGATCATATAGCTAGCTATAACGCGCCATTCGGTGACTAAACATGGCGATCATATAGTCTTGTTTCGTTGTAAATAAATTACAATCATGAATATCTGCCCTATTTCAGGTCATTTGGTTATATCGACCTTGACAGGAGTTCACAAAAGTCGTGAATTTTACATGTAGTCTTTAGCTACTTAGGCGTAAAATTAAAATCATAAAAAACGCCAGCTTATTTATCTAGGGAGGATACTATGAAATTCGTAAAAACTATTATGGCCGCTGCCGCCGCCAGTGCATCATTGGTTTCGGTAGCCGCACAGGCCGAAAAATGGGATATGCCAATGGCATATGCGGCAACCAATTTCCATTCTGAAATGGGTGTTGTGTTTGCTGATAGAGTGCGTGACTACACTGGTGGTGCTGTTGATATTACTGTGCATGCGGGTGGCTCGCTCTTTAAAGGTGGTGAAATCAAGCGCGCTGTTCAGACTGGTCAGGCTCCAATTGGTGAGCGCTTCATGTCAGCACATGCAAACGAAGCGCCGCTTCTGGGCTGGGATAATTTGCCGTTTTTGGCCACCACTTATGAAGAAAATAACAAACTGTGGGTAGCTGCCAAAGACAAAGTCAATGCACAGCTTGATAGCTTGAATCTTGTTGCATTATATACCTGCCCATGGCCTGGTCAGGGTTTCTATTTCAAGAAAGCTGTTAATTCGTCTGCCGATACACAAGGCGTTAAATTCCGTTCATACAACTCAGCTACAGCGACCTTTGCCAAAGAGCTTGGCATGACACCGGTTCAGGTTGAAGCCGCCGAACTATCTCAGGCCTTGGCTACAGGCGTCGCTGAAAGCTTCATTTCTTCTGGATCGACCGGTTATGATCGCAAAGTGTGGGAACATCTGACGCATTACTACAAGGTCAATGCATGGTTGCCGCGTAACTATGTCATCGTCAATAAAGGCGTCTGGAATGGGCTTGATGGCAATACAAAATCCGCCATTCAGAAAGCTGCTGATGAAACAGGTGCCGACTGTTCTGCAAAGTCAGCAGAACTTGCCAACTGGTATTTTGAACAGCTAGAAGCCAACGGCATGAGTGTTGAAGATGCTAGCCCTGCTTTTCTTAAGGAACTAAAAGCTATCGGCGCAAAAATGCAGTCAGATTGGCTTGCTTCAGCAGGTGCAGATGGTCAAGCCATCGTTGACGCCTACAAGTCAATGTAATTGAGGATGAAATGATTATGTCCCCTTGCTCCTAGCTTGGGGACATGAACTTATATTATGACAAACTGGCCCCTATTACTTGGTTTGCCGCTTTGGTTTTGGTTGTTCATACTTCCTGCCATCGCCGCTTTGATCTGTCGTCTTACGCGTTTCCGCATTCAACCCGTGCTTATACCAATATGGCGTTTGCTTGATCGTGTTTATCTTGTCTCGGGCGTTATCGCTGCCATTTTTATGATTATGATACTTCTGGTCATCATTGCCCAGATGAGCGCGCGCTGGCTTAACATTCCGTTTGAAGGCTCGACCGAATTTGCTGGCTACGCAATGGCAGCCACTTCATTCTTTGCCCTTGCGCATGCGCTTAGTCGCGGTGCCCATATCCGGGTATCAATTCTTTTAAACTTGAACCGTTATACCAGACTATGGCTCGATGCTTTTGCCATGCTGATAGCGGCCATAACCGCTACATATTTTGCGCGCTTTGCGGTGAAAACAAACTTCATGTCGGAAATTTTGAATGACCGGACACAAGGTCAAGATCAGATTCCCGAGTGGATTCTGACCCTCCTAAAAATGCCTGGCACATTCCCTTCGGAATGGGCTGCATTATGGGCAAATTCCAGTAGTGAATTAATTTTTACACCTGTCTGGGTTCCTCAGATACCCATGTCCTTAGGCACAATTCTATTGGCCGTCGCTTTATGGGATCATTTGATACGTCTTCTTGTAACAAGTGAAACCGCAATCAAGGGAGAAGTAGTCGAATGACCGAACTATACGCGACTGGTATTTTTCTATTTGTCCTGTTCGCCATGCTTGGCAGTTCAGTCTGGGTTGGTCTAGCGCTTGTCGGTGTCGCCTTTGTGGGAATGGAGCTATTCACCTCACGGCCTGCTGGTGATGCCATGATCACAACAATCTGGACAGGGGCATCTAGCTGGACTTTGACCGCCCTACCCCTCTTCATCTGGATGGGTGAAATACTTTATCGAACACGATTATCCGAGGATATGTTCCGCGGGTTGGCGCCATGGATGCGCTGGTTGCCTGGTGGTTTGTTACATACAAACATTGCCGGATGTACTATTTTTGCAGCTGTGTCTGGATCGTCGGCGGCGACTTTGACAACTGTTGGTAAAATGTCGATCCCTGAATTACGTCAACGCGGCTATCCAGAATATATGATTATCGGCACATTGGCTGGTGCCGCCACTCTAGGGCTAATGATACCCCCATCATTGACGCTGATCGTTTATGGCGT
>NZ_CAXBVX010000062.1:0-12391 GCF_963979125.1 uncultured Candidatus Puniceispirillum sp. | reverse complement strand
AAGCATGCTGGCGGTCGTCCACGTCTTTCCGTACATCGCTCGTCTCAGCATATCTACGCACAGATCATTGATGATAAGGCAGGCGTTACACTTGCATCTGCATCAACGTTGGACGCAGATTTCAAAAAGGTCAGCACCAAGACTGCCGATACATCTGCCGCGGCAGAGGTTGGCAAGCTGGTAGCGGCACGGGCACAGGCAAATGGTGTTGATACCGTTGTGTTTGACCGTGGCGGTTATATTTTCCATGGCCGGGTGAAGGCGTTGGCTGACGCCGCGCGTGAAGCCGGTTTAAAATTCTAGGGAGCGCTAGTGATGGCACGTAATAATGACAGGCAGGATCGTAACGCCGCCCGTGAAGAACCGGAAATGCTTGAAAAGCTGGTTGGTATCAACCGGGTAGCAAAAGTTGTCAAAGGTGGCCGGCGTTTTGGTTTTGCCGCGTTGGTTGTGGTTGGTGACGGCAAAGGCCGCGCTGGCTTTGGTACGGGTAAAGCCCGCGAGGTGCCAGAGGCAATCCGCAAGGCTACCGAAGGTGCCAAGCGTAACATGGTTCGCATCCCGCTTCGTGATGGCCGTACATTGCATCATGACATCAAGGGTGGCTATGGCGCTGGCAAGGTTTTGCTTCGCGCGGCTCAGGCGGGTACAGGCATTATCGCTGGTGGCCCTATGCGTGCTGTTTTCGAAGTGCTGGGCGTACAGGACATAGTCGCCAAGTCAATTGGCAGCTCAAACCCGCATAATATGATTAAGGCAACCTTCTCGGCGCTTAAGCATATTCAAGCACCGCGCGCTGTAGCGCAAAAGCGTGGCAAGCGTGTGGGTGATGTTCTTGGCAAACGTGCAGATAAAGGTGCCGGCGACGAAGCCGCCGCATCCTAGGGAGAAATATCATGGCTGCCAAACAAACCGTAGTAGTAACGCAAACCAGAAGTGCGATTGGCCGTCAGGCTGACCAGCGTCAGACATTGATCGGCCTTGGGCTGAACAAGATCGGACGCACCCGCGAGCTTGAAGATACACCGTCAGTGCGTGGCATGATCAACAAGGTCAAACATCTGGTCAAAGTCGAAGACTAATAATTTAGATTATGAAGGCGAATCCGCACGGATCGCAGGAGCAAGACATGAAACTTAACGAAGTCAAAGATAACGACGGCGCGACCAAGAATTCAAAGCGTGTTGGCCGTGGTATCGGCTCTGGTACCGGCAAAACATCTGGTAGCGGTCACAAAGGTCAGAAAGCACGTTCAGGCGTGTCTATCAACGGTTTTGAGGGCGGTCAGATGCCGATCCACCGTCGCCTTCCAAAGCGCGGTTTTACCAATATTTTTCGCAAGAACTATGTCGAGGTCAATCTTGGCCGTATGCAGGCTGCCATTGATTCTGGCAAACTTGATGCAGGCAAGCCGGTTGACGCTGCTGCTTTGGTAAGCGCTGGCGTCATTTCAAAGGCACGTGATGGCGTTCGGATCCTTGCAAAAGGTGAATTAAAGGCCAAAAAAGTTGAAATTCATGCCGCTGGCGCATCAAAGGCGGCAATCGCAGCTGTCGAAGCGGCTGGTGGTAAAGTTGTTATCCCAACAGCATCTGCTGAATAATTGACGTTAGGTATCTAGGTATTATGGCAACAGCATCAGATCGCATGGGCGGCGCAGGACTTGGCGGATTGGCTAAGGCCAGTGAGCTAAAAAGCCGTCTCCTATTTACGGTTGGCGCGCTGATTATCTATCGCTTGGGTACATATTTGCCAATCCCGGGTATTGATCCGGGTGCCTTGTCTGACATTTTTTCACAGCAATCAAGTGGCATTCTGGGCATGTTCGACATGTTCTCAGGTGGTGCTTTATCGCGGATGACGATCTTTGCCTTGAATATCATGCCGTATATTACCGCATCGATTATCATGCAGTTGATGACCGCCATTGTGCCATCTCTTGAAACGCTCAAGAAAGATGGCGAAAGTGGGCGCAAGATCATCAATCAATATACCCGCTATATGACGGTGGTTCTGGCAACGGTTCAGGGGTATGGCATCGCTGTTGGTCTCGAAGCGGCAAGCGGCGTTGTTGGTGATCCGGGCATGTTCTTCCGCGTCACAACGGTGGTCACGCTTGTTGGTGGTACCTTGTTCCTGATGTGGCTTGGTGAACAGATTACCAGCCGCGGTGTTGGTAACGGTATTTCACTGATTATCTTTGCTGGTATTGTGGCTAACCTGCCAACAGCTTTGGCAGGTACATTGGAACTTGGACGTACTGGTGCTTTGTCGGCATTTCTGATTGTTCTGCTGTTTGCGATGGCCATAGCTGTGATTGCATTCATCGTCTTTATCGAACGTTCAGTGCGCAAAATTCTGGTGCAATATCCAAAACGCCAGCATGGTAACAAGGTGTTTGGTGGCGATCAGTCATTCCTGCCCTTAAAGATCAACGTACCAGGCGTGATTCCGCCTATCTTTGCCTCATCTTTGCTGTTGATGCCGATTTCGATCATCAATCTGACAGGTGGCCAAAGCGGTGGTGCTGACTGGCTAGTAACTTTGAACGCATTGCTGGGTCGTGGTCAGCCGCTTTATCTGGCTATCTATATCGGCATGATCGTGTTTTTCGCCTTCTTCTATACAGCGATTGTTTTCAATCCCGAAGATACGGCTGAAAACCTGCGTAAAAATGGTGGCTATATTCCGGGTATTCGTCCGGGCAAATCTACTGCCGACTATCTTGATTTTGTGCTGACGCGACTAACCGTTCTGGGCGCTGGCTATTTGTCTGCTGTTTGTATTCTGCCGGAAATCCTGATCAGCCAATATGCTGTTCCTTTCTATTTCGGTGGTACATCTTTGTTGATCGTGGTCACAGTTACGCTTGATACGGTTGGACAGGTGCAATCGCATCTTCTGGCGCATCAATATGAAGGTCTGGTCAAGAAATCAAAGCTGAAAGGGCGCAACCGATGAACATAATATTGTTTGGTGCACCTGGTGCTGGCAAGGGTACTCAGGCCGAACGTCTGGTCTCTGATCGCGGTATGGTTCAGCTATCAACCGGTGATATGCTTCGTAGCGCGATTGCTTCTGGCAGTGAGCTTGGCTTGCGTGCCAAAGAAATCATGGATCGTGGCGATCTGGTTTCCGACGATATCATGGTTGGCATGATTGCCGAGCGCATGGATGCAGGTGATGCCGCATCTGGCTATATTCTTGATGGATTCCCGCGCACTGTGGCTCAGGCCGAAGCGCTGGAAAACATGATGACAAGCAGAGGTGATGAAGTCGCCCATGTGATTGAAATTAAAGTTGATGAGGCTGCCTTATTTGCACGTATCGAAAACCGTGCAAAGGAATCAGGTGGTACCCGTAGTGACGATAACGCCGAAACTTTGCGTAACCGTCTAGCGGTTTATCATGAGAATACAGCGCCGTTGCTGCCCTTTTACGAAGCCAAAGGGAAATTACGGACTATTGACGGTATGAACTCGATTGAGGATGTGGCGTCAGAAATAAATAAGATACTTGGATGAACTGACAGCGTTTAGGTTGACTGTAACTGGGGAATGCCTATAATTCGCCGTTTTCTGGAAAATGTTTCAGAAATGGCGCCAAAGGGCAAAACCCGAGCCAAAGTAGCCGTTAAATATAAAGGAGCCAGATAGTGGCACGAATTGCTGGTGTAAATATTCCGACCAAAAAGCGGGTCGAGATCGCACTGACCTACATTCATGGTATTGGTACAACCACTGCCAAGAATATCTGCGAAAGAGCAGGCGTTCCCGACGAACGTCGGGTTAATGATTTGTCTGAAGAAGAACTTACAAAACTGCGCGATATTATTGACGCAGACGTTCTTGTTGAAGGTGATCTGCGTCGCCAGACATCAATGAATATTAAGCGTTACCTTGACCTTGGTTGCTTGCGCGGGCTTCGCCATCGCCGCAGTCTGCCTGTTCGTGGTCAGCGTACCCATACTAATGCACGTACCCGCAAAGGCCCTGCAAAGGCCATTGCTGGTAAGAAGAAATAATCGCGGGACATCAGGAGAGCAAAAATGGCAAAACAACCTAGCCAAGGCCGAGTTCGTCGTCGCGAGCGCAAAAATATCACAAATGGCGTAGCGCATGTGAACTCAACATTTAATAATACAATGATTACCATCACTGACGTACAGGGTAATACAATCGCATGGGCGTCTGCTGGTGGCATGGGCTTCAAGGGCTCACGTAAATCTACACCATTTGCCGCACAGATGGCGGCAGAAGATGCCGGTCGTAAGGCCGCAGATCATGGTATGAAATCACTCGACGTTCAGGTGCGGGGCCCCGGCTCAGGTCGTGAGTCAGCTTTGCGCGCATTGCAGTCTGTCGGTTTTAATGTGACATCAATTCGTGATGTGACACCAATTCCGCACAATGGATGCCGCCCGCGTAAGCGTCGCCGCGTTTAATATTGAATATATAATATCCTTAGTCGGGTGCCATCTCAGGGGGGCGCCGGGTGCTAACCTCCTATAAAAGGACATCGCCATGATTGAAAAGAATTGGCTGGATCTGAAAAAGCCGGATGAGCTTGAAATAAAAGTATCTGAATATAACCCAAGTCAGGCGGTTGTCGCCGTTGGGCCTTTTGAGCGTGGTTTTGGTGTTACCATTGGTAACGCACTTCGTCGGGTTTTGTTGTCATCCCTACAGGGATCGGCGATCACAGCTGTCCAGATTCAAGGTGTGGTACACGAATTTTCGTCAATCCCGGGTGTACGTGAAGACGTCACCGATCTTGTGCTGAACCTCAAAGGCGTTGCCGTTCGTAAAGATGAAGAAGGTTCAAAGCGTCTGCGTCTTTCTGCCGAAGGCCCACTGGCTGTTACAGCAGGCATGATTTCGGAAAGCGCTGGCGTTGAAATCATGAATCCGGAACATGTTCTGTGTCACCTTGATAAAGGTGCCAGTCTGGCGATGGAACTAACAGTCGCTTCTGGCAAAGGCTATGTGCCTGCTGTTGCAAACCGCGCAGAAGACTCACCAATTGGCTTGATTCCGATTGATGCGATCTTCAGCCCGGTACTGCAGGTTGCCTATAAAGTCGAAAATGCACGTGTTGGTCAGATCACTGATTATGACAAGTTGCTTTTGACACTTGAAACCGATGGTTCGGTTACACCTGAAGATGCGGTTGCCTATGCGGCGCGCATTTTGCAAGAACAGTTGCAGACATTCATCAACTTTGAAGAGCCAAAGTCGAATGCGCCGGATGAAGACCCAGATCCATTGCCATTCAGCCGCAACCTGCTTCGCAAGGTTGACGAACTTGAACTTTCAGTCCGTTCGGCTAACTGCTTGAAAAATGACAATATCGTCTATATTGGTGATCTTGTTCTTAAAACCGAGCATGAAATGCTGCGGACACCTAATTTTGGTCGCAAGTCGTTGAATGAGATCAAGGAAGTGCTAAAAGGCATGGAACTTGAACTTGGTATGGATATCCCCAACTGGCCACCAGAGAATGTTGAAGAATTAGCCCGACGCCTCGACGAGCCGTTTTAGTCCGTTAGTCGGATCTTTTTGAAGGAGAATTAAAATGCGTCATCGCAATGCCGGTCGGAAGCTGAACCGTACCTCGCAACATCGTCAGATGTTGTTTAGGAACATGGCGCAGGCGATCATCAAGCACGAGCAAATCGTTACAACCTTGCCAAAGGCTAAAGAACTTCGTCCTGTGGTCGAACGTTTGATTACCCTTGGTAAACGTGGCGATCTGCATGCGCGTCGTCTTGCCTTTGCACGGCTTCGTTGCAACGACATGACCAAGAAATTGTTTGATGTGCTTGGTCCGCGTTACAAAGAACGTCATGGTGGCTACACACGCGTCATGAAAGCTGGTTTCCGATATGGTGACTCAGCGCCAATGGCTGTTATCGAATTTGTTGATCGTGATGAAGATGCACGTGGCAAGGATTCAGGTCCTGTCATGGGTATGGAAGACGAAGCTGAAACAGCAGATACAGCCGCTTAACGCGCAGCAATTTTTGAATATCTGATAAAGGGTGGCATGTGCCGCCCTTTATTTTTGCCTGCTTGCCCATAATCACTATCACTATCTCTATTAAGTGGCTTGTACAGATGAGCACTGTTTCTGCGACGTAAATGATAAAATTGTTAATGTGATGTATATTTCATGGTGATGAAAGGTTGTCACTCATGATCTCATTGCAATTCCTGCTCACCGCTTTTGTAGTTGTCATTGCGCCTGGTACTGGCGTGATCTACACACTTGCTATTGGTTTAGGCCAAGGGCGTTGGCCTGCTTTTTGGGCGGCATTGGGCTGTACGTTTGGGATTGTGCCACATTTATTGACGGCAACATTGGGGTTGGCGGCTCTTATGCATACGTCGGCAGTTTTATTCAGCTTGGTAAAATTTGCAGGTGTTGCATACTTACTCTATCTTGCTTGGCAAGTTTTAAAATCTGACGGTGCATTGGCGATAAGACCCGTCATTTCGCGTGATATAGGTATCAGAATTGCGCGCCGCGGTGCGTTAATCAATATTTTGAATCCAAAATTGTCGATCTTTTTCCTAGCTCTGTTGCCGCCCTTTTTGTCTGGCGATCCTGCCAACGCGACGCTTGAGATGTGTTTTCTTGGCTTTGTCTTTATGGTGCTTACCTTTGTTATATTCATGATTTACGGCCTGTTTGCTGCCAAAGCGCGTGATTGGTTATTGGGTAGTACCATGGTAATGCGCTGGCTCAATCGTTCAATTTCTGCAATTTTTGTTGCTTTGGCGATACGATTGGCATGGGAACGTGCCTAATATTGAAAAATTTAGGCAATCTAGTCGTTCTGTTTTTTGGGGATAGCGGGAAACCATGTATCACCAGCAACATGGAACAAGTTCTATTTTTACCATCTGGTTTTGCCTTGCATTCTGATTGCACTTATATGGAATACATTACCCATAATGTCCTATCAGATGTGATGCGAGAGGATATGATCCGGGAAAAATAGCACTGGCGGCAAACCCGCGCTTAGGCGATTATACCCCCATGAATGAATTTGATTTTGGCGATACCAATAAAGATGTACCATTGGCCGAAGCCTTGCGCCCGCACACGCTTGACGACGTTGTGGGTCAGGATGGTCTGTTGGGCGATGACGGGCGTCTGCGCCTGATGCTGGCACGCGATAATCTGGCGTCAATCATCCTATGGGGGCCGCCTGGTACAGGCAAGACAACGATTGCACGTTTGTTGGCCGACGCTGCCAGCATGGAATTTGAACCAGTTTCAGCTGTCTTTGATGGTGTAGCCGATCTGCGGAAAATCTTTGCCCGCGCCGAAACCCGTTTGCGTGATGGCAAGCGTACATTGCTGTTTGTTGATGAGGTACACCGTTTCAACAAAGCCCAGCAGGATGGCCTGTTGCCGCGTGTTGAAGATGGCACTGTGACTTTGGTGGGGGCAACGACTGAAAACCCCTCTTTCGCGCTGAATGGGGCGCTATTGTCGCGTGCGCAGGTGCTGGTACTTGAACGATTGAACAATGCCGCCCTTGAATCCATCCTAAAGCGCGTCGAGGCGCATATAAACGCACCATTGGCGCTTGATGAAGATGCCCGCGCTGCCCTCATTGCCATGGCTGATGGTGATGGGCGTTATTTGTTGAATATGGCATCTTTGCTGATTGATCTGCCAGCCGCACCACGGCTTGATCTTGATTCCATGGCGCGGCTTGTTACCAGCAAGGCACCCGCTTTCGACAAAGCAGGCGACCAGCATTATAACCTGATGTCGGCTTTGCATAAAACCTTGCGGTCATCGGATGCTGATGCAGGGCTTTACTGGCTCGCGCGCATGTTGGCAGGGGGCGAAGACCCGCATTATATTCTGCGGCGTTTGACGCGCTTTGCTTCTGAAGACATCGGTTTGGCTGAACCCGAAGCCTTGCCGCGCGCCTTGGCGGCGTGGCAGGCCTTTGAACGCCTTGGCAGCCCCGAAGGTGATCTGGCTATCGCTGGCTTGGTAATTTATCTGGCCACCGCACCAAAATCGAATGCCGCCTACAAGGCATACAAGGCCGCAACGCGTGCGGCTGACGTCACGGGATCGCTTTCACCGCCAGCGCATATTCTAAATGCCCCGACCAAAATGATGAAAGAGCTTGGCTATGGTGCCAATTATCAATATGACCATGATGATCCAGATGGCTTTTCTGGACAGAATTGTTTTCCTGACGAAATGGAACGCGCGCAATTCTATCATCCGGTTGAACGCGGCTATGAACGTGAAATCGCCAAACGGCTTGCTTATTGGGATAAATTGAGACAGCAAAAACACATGGTTGCCACTAATGACATCAATAATGACACATAGGCATGAGGGCAAAAGATAATGGTGGGGATAACCTTTCCCAGCTTTGCGATGGTGCTTGTTGTCGCTGCCGGCGGGGCGATGGGCGCGGTAATCCGCTATCTTGTATCCTTTTGGGTTGGGGCTGGAATTTTCGGTATTTCGGGGCCACTGGCAACGCTTATTGTCAATATTATCGGTTGTGGGCTGATGGGGCTTCTGGCTGGCGCGGTGGCGGGCGGCATGCTGTTGCCTGACGCATGGCGTGGTTTTGTTGCCGTTGGTTTGTTGGGTGCTTTGACCACTTTTTCTAGCTTTGCGCTTGATGCGGGAAACTTGTTACAGCGTCAGGGTATATTTATGGCAGGTGCGTATGTGGCGGCGTCAGTTCTGTTATCATTACTTGTATTTTCACTGGCTTTTGCGCTGATGCGTAGTTTAATAGGGGCGCAATAATGAACTCTGCCGATGCTACAAAATGGCGCTTTGAAGCGATACCCGAAGATGAGGATGGAAGTCGGCTAGACCGGTTTTTACGTCGGCTTATTCCGGGACTCGGGCAGGGACAGATCGAAAAGATGTTGCGAAATGGTCTGATCCGCATTGATGGGGCAAAGGCCAAATCGGCTAGCCGTGTCGCCGTGGGACAGACAATCCGTTTGCCACTATCCATTGATACGCTGGCATCGGCAAAACCAGCAGCACATGCGGCCACGGCAAAGTCGCTTGCTACTCCTATGATGGGCGGGGCGCCGTTGCAGAAAACCTTTAATGACATGGTGATTGGCGAAGGCAAAGGCTGGATCGCATTGAATAAGCCAAGCGGCTTGGCGGTTCAAGGGGGCACAGGCACCAAACAGCATGTCGATGGAATGCTGGCCGCGCTAGCTACCCGCGGTGGTGAGCGTATGCGGCTGGTACACCGGATTGACAAAGATACATCGGGCGTTCTGTTGCTGGCCAAAAATCTGGGTTCAGCGCGAAGCCTGACCGATGCCTTTCATAAACATACAATCGAAAAAACCTATCTGGCCTTATGTATGGGTTTGCCGCCTGAAGATGGCGCGATCAAACAGGCGATCAGCAAATTGCCAGGCAAGACAGGCGAACGCATGGTTGCCGATGATGACGGGCAATCGGCGCATACATTATTTCGCCGTGTCGATCATGCGGGGCGCAAATTGACCTTGATGGCTTTGCGGCCATTGACAGGGCGGACACATCAGTTGCGTATCCATATGGCGCTGGTCGGGCATGTGATTTGCGGTGATGGTAAATATGGCGGTGTTGATGCGCATCCGGGCGGCATGGTCGCGCGGCAATTACATCTGCATGCGTGGCAGTTGAAATTGCCTGATGGCAAGCTGGTCATCGCCCCGCCACCCCCGCATATGGTCGCCAGCCTAGATGCGCTGGGGCTATCAATGCCGCCAAAAGGCTGGCGGTTTCAGGATTTTTGATTTGCTTCAAGATAGTGTTTTAAGGAGTGAACATGCAGACGCGGAAACGCTTTTATAAAGATGTGGCAGCTGTCGCGGCGGATAAAGGCTGGCAAATCCAGCTTGATGGGCGTGCGGTAAAAACCCCGGTTGGCAGTGATCTGTTCATGCCGACAGCGGCACTGGCGCATGCGATTGCTGATGAATGGGATGCCCAGACCGAAGATATTGTCCCCGCACGCATGCCGCTATTTGCCTATGCGGTGACCGCGCGTGACCGTGTGGCTAGCCAGCGCGAGGCGGTGATTGCCGAAATCACCAGCTATGGCGGCAATGATCTGCTGTGCTATCGAGCGGATGATGCGGTTCTGGCGGCACGACAGGCAGCAGAATGGCAACGATGGCTAGGCTGGGCTGAGGCCGAGTTAAACGCGTCATTGGTCGTTACCAATTCGATTATGCCTGTGAATCAACCTGCCGATGTGGTCGATGCCTTGCGTGTTTGTGTGGCGGCCTATGATGAATGGCATCTGGCGATTTTGCACCGGACAGTCAGTCTGGGGGGGTCACTGGTGATGGGGCTGGCCTGGCTTCGCGGCGCAATCGACAGCGAGAATTTCTTTGCCACCACCTTTCTTGATGAATTATGGCAAGTCGAAAATTGGGGCAGTGACTGGGAAGCCGAGGATCGGCGTAGCTTTATTCGCGCCGAACTGGACGATGCGGCACGCTTTCGCAATCTGCTGGCAGACTAGGGGATTAATGACTGAAAGATAGAATAATGCGATGCGTTTGTTCACGAAATGTTTCACGTGAAACATTTTTCGGCTGATCATGTGCGGCGGATATTTAGGATGGTGATAGGGGGGGATGGCATGACAGCATTGGCACCACAGATTTTGACACGATTGTCGCGCTATCGGGCGGATGATCTGGGCCCGCATGCGGCGGCGATACTGGCCGAATTGCAGCGCGCGGCGGCTGTGCCTTTACCCTTGACGATTGTCACGCTGGCGGCGGCGCTGGTTGATATTGTCGCGCATGAAGCGGCGGGCCCGTCTGGCTATCTTGATGGTGCGGCCTTTGCCTATGCGGGGAATAAGGCGGCGCTGGGCTGGCTTCGTGGGCGGCGCAACAGCATTCTGCATCATGAAGCCCCGTCAGATGGGTTGATGGGTGAAGGCGAGGCGGTTAGCTGGCAGATGGCCGATGCCGAACGTGCTATTCACGCATTGCTAGATTATCTGGAAGATATTTCAATCGAAGATGATGGTTATTGAGGCATGATTCCCAAACAGGCGTGACGCCACATAGGTACGTCACACGGGGTGACGCCACATAGGTACGTCATACGGGGGGACTCCACATGGGGGACGCCACATAGGTACGTCATACGGGGGAACTCCACATGGGGGACGCCACACGGGGGGACGCCACATAGGGGACGCCACATAGGCGGCATACGGATAGGCGCGGCGCTGGCACAGGCGGGCTGGTTGATTAGGTTAGGTGTTAGTCCGCACGATAGGCAAGCGGGCTGGTAGCGCCAAAATGCGTGTCAAAATGGGTGCGCATGGCCTCATCCAGCTGGTCAAATGTGACCCCATGCCCCAGCGCATGAAGCGAGGTCACGCCCGCATCAGTCACGCCGCAGGGGACAATCGCGTCATAGGCGGCCAGATCGGGTGCCAGATTGATGGCGATGCCATGCCAGCTGACCCAGCGGCTGACGCGCACGCCAATGGCGGCGATCTTGTCATAGCCGGATGTGCTGTTGCCGGTATGCACCCAGATGCCAGGCAACCCCGCGCGCCGCGTCCCAGTGACGCCAAAGGCGGCGATGATGTCGATGATCCAGCCTTCGAGCGCATGGACATAGGCGCGGATGTCGCCGCCACGTGCGGCCAGATCAAGCATGAGATAAGCGATGCGCTGACCTGGGCCATGATAGGTCCATTGCCCGCCGCGCCCAGTGCGGTGCGTGGAGATGGCGTCGTTTTGCAATAATAGATCAGCATCACGCGCCGAGGTGCCGCCCGTATAGACCGCCGCATGTTCGAGTAGCCAGACCGCCTCAGGCGCGCCCTTGGCACGGATGGTGGCATTATGCGCGCCCATGGCCTCGATGATGGGCAGATAGGGCTGAAGGCCGGAAAAGGATTGCCATGTGACGGCGGATGTGGGGGAGGATGATGGGGGCTGTTTCTGGGGATTGGTGCTGTCAAAATCGGGCGGCATGGCTATGGGCGATCCTGTGTATGGCCGAAGACCAATTTATGGCCGCAGACCAATTTTAAAAGAGACAAGAGGGTAAAGATGACCCCGTGCGGCGGTGTCTGTCAACGGGTGCTATTATGAGTGGGGTTCATGAGTGGAGTTTGCGCGGGGGATGTTTGCGCGGGGGGCGCCAAGAAGGGGGGGATCAGGATAGACCCAGCGCGGCGCATGATGTTGGCAAAGCTAGGGGGTGGCAAAGTTAGGGGCTTGATTAAAGCCTTGATTAAAGCCTTGATTAAAGTCTTGATTATAGCCGGGCATAATGACATATAGAAGTCACCTCAAACGTGCGGCCGTGGCGGAATTGGTAGACGCGCAGCGTTGAGGTCGCT
>NZ_CAXBVX010000061.1:0-12461 GCF_963979125.1 uncultured Candidatus Puniceispirillum sp. | reverse complement strand
GGACTGATCTTGCAGGCTTCATGTCCAAAATATTAAATTTACCCTTTTACAAGGCGCTTAGCTTTACGCTGACCTATACATTTGTGGTCACGCCTTTTGTCATTATTTTAGGGTTCTTTGTGGCGCTGGCGGTAAATCGCCTGCCGTCATTTATCAAAGGCCCAACGATATTCATTTCTTTATTGCCAATGATTGTCACGCCGTTGATCGGATCGCTTATTTTGTTCTGGATGATTGATGCAGATGGCTTGATCGGTGGCACCTTGCAACTAATTTTTGATGATCCCGATTTATCGCTGAAAGCGTCGCCCGCGCTGACATGGGTGACCTTGATTGTCTATGGCGTGTGGCATTCGGCACCGTTCTCATTCATCGTCTTTTATGCTGGCTTGCAGACCGTACCCAAAGACACGCTGGAAAGCGCCATGATTGACGGTGCTAATCGCTGGGAGCAGGTACGCTATGTCGTTATTCCGCATCTGTTGCCATTGGTGGTATTTATCTCGCTGATGCAGTTAATGGATAATTTCCGCGTTTTTGAACCGATTGTTGGCTTCAATGCCGAAGCCAGCGCAACATCATTATCATGGATTATCTATAATGATCTGCGCGGCAGTGACGGCAATATATTGTTCGGGTCTGCGGCCGCGACTTCGCTTTTGACAATCATCGGTGTGTGCATTTTGTTGACGCCTGTTCTGATCCGCACATGGCGGGCGCATGGAGCGCGCGCATGACCATTGTAGCGTCACTCAAACGTCCCTCATTTCTGTCGATAGCCGCGATGGCATTTCTGGTCATATGGCTGGCTATTGCGGCGGTGCCGTTTCTGTGGACATTTTGGGGCAGCTTTAAAGTGCAGGCGGATTTCTTCTCGAAGCAGGATTGGCAAAATGCGCTTTATGGTGTGTTCACGCTTGCGGAAACAGGTGGGTATTTTACAGGTAATGGCTATGAAGGTGCGTGGATAAAGGAAGAATTCTGGCGTTCGTCGGTGAATACCATGTTGATGACATTATCGGTTGTGGCGATTTCACTGACACTTGGTACGCTTGGCGGCTATGCCTTGTCACGTTCGGGATACCGCTATGCTTTCTGGGTGCTGATTATTGCGCTGGTATTTCGTGCCATGCCGCATATCACGCTTGTATCTGGCTATCTGTTGCCGTTTTTCCAGCTCAATCTTTATGGGCATCTGGGCACAACGATTGTGGTCATGGTGGCTATCAATCAGCCTTTCACGTTGTGGATGTTACATTCTTTTTTCCAGAATATTCCAAAGGACCTTGATGAAAGTGCGATGGTGGATGGCTGTACCCGCTTTCAGGCCTTTCGCTATGTCATCATTCCCGTGATGTGGCCTGGTGTTATAACAACGGGACTGTTCAGCTTTCTGCTGGCTTATAATGATTTTGCTCTGACGGGCCTTTTGCTGTCGCAGGAAAATCAGACAATGGTTCCCAAAATCGCCAGCTTCCTTGGGTCTGCGCAAGAAGAAGGCAATGTCATGTATGCGGTATCTGCCGTGGTTTCAGCCACAGCCCCATTATTCATTCTGGTGATGTTTTTCCAGCGCCAGATTGTAAGCGGGCTGACAGCTGGTGCTGTTAAGGGATAGGGAGACGAGGATGGCAAGTATCACATTGAAGAATCTGACCAAACGGTGGGGTGACTTTGTCGCTGTTGATATGTTTGATCTGGATATTCAGGATGAAGAATTTCTGGTTCTTTTGGGACCATCTGGCTGTGGCAAGACAACCACCATGCGGATGATTGCAGGGCTTGAGGAAATTACCGAAGGTGACATCTATATTGATGGCAAAGTGGTTAATCATCTGGAGCCAAAGGATCGTGATATTGCCATGGTGTTTCAGTCATATGGTCTGTATCCGCATATGAATGTTTATGAAAATATCCGCTTTCCCCTGCATGTGCGTAAGGTTGATCGTGCTGAGCATGATGAACGGGTCATGCGCGCCGCACAGATGGTTGAATTGACCGATTTTCTGCATCGTAAACCGTCAGAATTATCAGGTGGCCAGCGTCAGCGTGTGGCTCTGGCACGCGCGATTGTTCGCGAGCCAAACGTGTTTTTGATGGATGAGCCTTTGTCTAATCTTGATGCGAAATTGCGCGTATCAACACGGGCGCAGATTAAGCATCTGCATCATCAGTTGAAGGTGACAACGGTTTATGTAACGCATGACCAGATTGAGGCTATGACGCTGGCAGACCGTGTCGTTGTGATGAACCAAGGGATTGTCCAGCAAATCGGCACGCCAACCGAAATTTATGACAATCCAGCAAATGATTTTGTTGCAAGTTTTATTGGTAATCCAGCGATGAACTTGCTGAATGGGGTGTTAAAAGGCGGCGTCTTTAGTGGTGAGAATATCACTGTTAAAGGCCTTAAAGGCGCGGATGGTCCCGCCCGTCTTGGCTTTCGTGCGGAAGATGCCAGCCTTGCCAAGACAGGCGCTATAAAGGCACCAATCTATACGGCTGAATTGCTGGGCGATGCCACGATGCTGACAGTTAAGGCAGGCGGGGCGATGGTGTCTGTCAAAGTGCATAAGGATGTCCGAAGCGCGATTGGTGAAATAGTGACCATTTCGGTGCCAGCTTCGATTTGTCATCTTTTTGATGTTACCACCGGCAATCGCATTAAAGGGTAGAGAAGAACAGCTTATGTCAATCAATGCCAGACCAGAACAAGCCACGCTTAGCCGTGATACCGATATGTCGAAGACCGACGAAACAAGGCGCGTTATCGAGGGGATGGTTGATGGTCTGAACGATCATCGTATCGACGATATTGGTGCCTTTTTTGCCGAAAGTTTCCGGTGGATGGGAAATCAGGGCTGCGGCACGAAAATAGGCCTGCAAGCCTTTCAGGATAACTGGCAACGCCCATTTCAGGCCGCTTTTTCCGATAAGGTATGTATTGATGAGGCGCGTTTGTTCATGGGTGAATGGGCGGCCGCCTTCGGGCGACAGGAAGCCATGCATTCAGGCGAATTCATGGGCATTGCGGCTAGCGGTAAACGGATTGAAATTCGCTATATGGATTTTTGGAAAGTGGCGGATGGTAAAATTGCCGATAATTGGGTGATGGTCGATTTTCCGCATGTGTTGGCACAGCTTGGTGTTGATGTTTTTAATGGGAAGGGCTGGGAAATTTATGACCGCGGCGAGGCGATGCCGCCACGGCCAGATCATGATTCCGGTGCGCGTGAGGAGTAAAAAATGGCAATTACCTATTTAAAGTCCGGCAAGCCGCAAACCGAACGGTCGGAAGATGATGCCGAGGTGCGTGATGTTGTCGAGCGGAGTCTGGCAGATATTGAAGCACGAGGTGATGCGGCGGTGCGTGATCTGGCTGAAAAATTTGATAAATATACGCCGCCAAGCTTTCGCCTAAGCCCCGAAGACATAAAATCTTTGATAGATGAAGTGTCTCCCCGTGATATGGACGATATTAAATTTGCACAGGCGCAAGTGCGTGGCTTTGCCGAAATACAGCGCGCATCCATGCAGGATGTGGAAGTCGAAACTATGCCAGGCGTTATTCTGGGACATAAAAACATCCCTGTGCAATCAGTTGGATGTTATGTGCCAGCAGGCAAATTTCCGATGGTGGCATCGGCGCATATGTCAGTTCTGACAGCGTCGGTTGCCGGTGTGCCACGTATTGTTGCCATGACGCCTCCTTTTGAAGGCAAGCCCAATCCGGCGGTGGTGGCAGCCATGCATATGGGTGGTGCGCATGAGATTTATGTGCTGGGCGGCATTCAGGCGGTTGGCGCCATGGCCATTGGAACGGAAACGATCGATCCTGTGCATATGCTGGTAGGCCCAGGAAATGCCTTTGTTGCCGAAGCAAAGCGCCAGCTATTTGGCCGTGTGGGCATTGATTTATTTGCGGGCCCAACCGAGACCATGGTTATTGCCGATGAAACCGTTGATGCCGAACTTTGTGCCACCGATCTTTTGGGGCAAGCCGAGCATGGCTATAATTCGCCAGCTGTTTTGTTGACCAACTCGGAAAAGCTGGCGCGGGAAACGCTGGCTGAGATTGATCGCATTCTGGAGATTTTGCCAACAGCAGATACGGCGGCGGTCAGTTGGCGCGATTATGGCGAGGTGATTGTCTGTGATAGCTATGATGAAATGCTAGAGGTGGCTGATGATATTGCTTCAGAACATGTGCAGGTCATGACTGACCGCGATGATTGGTTCCTTGAGAAGATGACTTGTTATGGTGCGCTGTTCCTTGGGCCACGCACAAATGTTGCCAATGGTGATAAGGTTATTGGCACCAATCATACGTTGCCTACGAAAAAGGCTGGGCGCTATACAGGTGGGTTATGGGTTGGAAAATATCTGAAAACACATTCCTATCAGAAAATCACGACTGATGAAGCCGCAGTTGATGTGGGCGCTTATTGTTCGCGTTTATGTATGCTTGAAGGGTTTGTCGGCCATGCAGAACAGGCAAATATCAGAATTCGGCGCTATGGCGGACAGAATGTACCCTATGGAGAGGCGGCTGAATGATGGATTTGCCAAGAACACCTTCCTTTAGGCTTGACGGACGACGTGCGCTTGTTACGGGCGGGTCGTCAGGCATAGGGCTGGGCTGTGCCGTGGCACTGGCAGAAGCAGGCGCGTATGTAACGGTGATGGCGCGCAAGCAGGCCGCGCTGGAAGATGTAAGCGAAGCCTTTAACAAGCAAGGCTGGCCGATAAAGACAATAAGTAACGATATTGCTGATTGTGACGCCACAAAAGATATTCTGGATGCGCATGATCCGTTTGAAATATTGGTCAATAGCGCCGGTTTGGCGCGGCATGCCCCCGCGATAGATACATCGACAGACGATTTTGATGCAGTGATGAATGTTAATCTTCGAGGTGCATTTTTCCTGGCACGCGAAGTCGCCAAAGGCATGATCGAAGAAAGTCTGACAGGATCGATCATCACGATTTCTAGCCAAATGGCCTTTGTTGGCGGGGTTGATCGAAGTGTCTATTGCGCGTCCAAATTTGCCGTTGAAGGATTTACCAAATCAATGGCGATTGAGCTGGCGCATTA
The DNA here is from genome assembly GCF_963979125.1 of uncultured Candidatus Puniceispirillum sp. Taxonomy (NCBI): domain Bacteria; kingdom Pseudomonadati; phylum Pseudomonadota; class Alphaproteobacteria; order Puniceispirillales (SeqCode); family Puniceispirillaceae (SeqCode); genus Puniceispirillum (SeqCode); species uncultured Candidatus Puniceispirillum sp. Next base: position 7,366 of record NZ_CAXBVX010000061.1, on the reverse strand, counting down.
TAAAATTCGTGTCAATACAATCAGCCCAACATTCATCCGCACGCCGTTGACCGAGCAAACCTTTAGCCGCCCAAGTCGGGTGAAATGGATCGAAGAAAAGATCAAATTAGGTCGGGTTGGTGAAATCGAAGATATAATGGGAGCTGTGCAATTTCTGGCAAGTGACGCTGCGGGATTGGTAACAGGCACATCACTGCTTGTTGACGGGGGGTGGACAGCAGACTGATGGCACGTGATAACGCCACATCTTTGGACGTTGCCCGCCATGCTGGCGTTAGCCAGTCGGCGGTTAGCCGTGTGTTTACCCCAGGTGCGTCAGTGTCGATGAAAATGGCCGATAAGGTCAAGCGGTCGGCAGATGCACTTGGCTATCGGCCTAATGTTCTGGCGCGGTCATTGATTACCGGACAATCACGCATTATTGGGGTTGTTGTTGCCTATCTTGATAACCAGTTCTATCCCGAAGCGCTGGAACGGCTGTCTATGTGCTTGCAGGAACAAGGTTATCATGTGCTTGTTTTCATGGCGTCCAAAACAGCTGGCAATATAGATCAGGTGCTGGAAGAGATTCTGGATTATCAAGTCGATGGCGTCATCATGGCGTCGGTTGCCATGTCTTCAAGTCTGGCCAAACGCTGTGACGAGGCCGGCATTCCCGTGGTGCTGTTTAACCGTCGGCAAAGCGATCTGGGCTTTAGTTCTGTTACATCAAACAATATGTCTGGCGGGCAGAAACTGGCTCAGTTTCTGATTGCAGGTGGACATCAGCGTATAGGCTATATCGCTGGGTGGGATGGTGCATCGACCCAGCATGAACGTGAAGCCGGATTTATCAAGGGCTTGGCAGACGCAGGACAAAGCCTGTTTGCACGCGGATGCGGTAATTTTGTTCTGGAAGAAGCCCGTATTGCCGCCCGTGACATGTTCAGTCAGCGTGTGATCCCTGATGCCGTATTCGTTGCCAACGATCATATGGCATTTGCGGTTATGGATGTTCTGCGCTTTGAAATGGGGTTTTTAGTGCCTGATGATGTGTCGGTCGTTGGTTATGACGATGTGCAGCTTGCCAGCTGGACAAGTTATAATCTGACAACGGTGCGGCAACCGGTAAATAAAATGGTCAGCGAGACGATTGCCATATTGATGGCGCGGATCGAGCATGGAAACAGCAAGTTGCGTAATGTTGAACTGGATGGTGCCTTGATCGTTCGCGGTTCGGCCAAGATACAAAAAGGATGGGAAGATGAAGGGGTTTGATAGTCGCTGGAAGGACTTTCCCGATTATATTATCGGGATAACGCAGGAAATATGGGAACAACGCGGCATCGCCACGCTTGAGCATTATTATACGCCTGATATACCTGTAAGATCGCCCGGGTCAGTTGTCATTGGTAATAAAGATGTCATTGCCGCAACAATGGCGACATTGGCTGAATTCCCCGATCGCCGATTGCTTGGTGAGGATGTGATCTGGTCGGGATCGCCAGAAGAGGGGATGCTGTCATCGCACCGGATTTTGTCAACGGCAACGCATAGTGCCGATGGTGTCTATGGCAAGGCTACCGGCACTAAGCTAAGCTATCGTGTCATTGCTGATTGCCATGCGATCAATAACCAGATCAACGATGAATGGTTGATTCGCGATCAGGGCGCGGTGGTGCGCCAGCTTGGCTGGAATCCCAAAGATTATGCGGCTGATTTGATTGCGCGTGAGGGCGGTGTTGCGTCTTGTGTCAAACCATTCACCCCAGCGATTGATGTGCCTGGCCCCTATAAAGGGCGCGGTAATGATAATGAATGGGGACAAAAATATGCCGATATTCTTGAGCGCATGATGGGTGGGGATATGGCTGTTATTCCGACAGCGTATGATCGCGCCTGTCATCTGGAATTGCCAGGCGGCGTGACGGGCCATAGCCATGATGCGGCTGACCAGTTCTGGATGGGGTTGCGTTCCAGCTTTCCAAAAGCGACATTCACCATCGCGCATCAGATTGGCCGTAGTGACGCGCATATGCCACCCCGCGCGGCAATCCGCTGGGGCCTGCATGGCAAGCATGAGGGCTGGGGTAGCTTTGGGGCGCCAACAGGTGCAGAGGTTTATGTCATGGGCGCGTGTCATGCCGAATTCGGACCGTGGGGTCTGCGCCGCGAATATGTTCTTTTTGATGAAACATCTGTTTGGAAACAGATACTTATGCATGCTGGATGATGGTCTGAAATCATACGGGGAGGTTGTGCAATGACATCTGATAATATGGAAAGCCGGATCGTTCGATATGGTGATCTTGTACCATGTCGTACGGCCTTTATTGATGCACATACACCCGGGTCTGATAAGAAGGAAAACTTCACGATTATTGGCGGTGGGGTGTCCGAATCCGCTGACCAGCATGTGCATATCAAAGATACGCCAGGGTTTAATATAGGGGCGGCGGGGCAACCGCCGAAATGCCGCAATTCACTGCATACGCATCGCACTGCCGAGGTGTTTTTCGTGTTATCTGGCCGCTGGCGGTTTTTCTGGGGCAATGATGGCACTGATGGCGAAGTGACGCTTACCGAAGGGGATGTAATCAATATCCCCACAGGTATTTTCCGTGGGTTTGAAAATATCGGTACCGACTATGGCATGATCATGGCGGTGCTTGGTGGTGATGACGCTGGTGGTGGGGTGGTATGGGCGCCACAAGTGATCGATGATGCCAGAGATCATGGCCTAGTTCTGGGTGAAAACGGAGTGCTGTATGATAGCCACAAAGGCGAGAGTTTGCCCGATGGTGTCTTGCCTATGCGGGTGCTTGATGAACATGACATGGCGCTTTTCCCTAAGGTAGGGACAGCTATGTTCGTGCCGCGTTTTGTTGCCCGCTATCTGGATATGGTGGCGCTTGCTGACCGACAACCTGTGACCGTTATTGGCGAGGATGGGATGCTGATTGATCGGCCTGGCTTTACGCTTGAACTGCTAACGTCAGGGTCAGTTGATGGCAAAGCTTATAGCACTGAACGGCACGAGATTTTAATAGTCATGCGGGGCTATTGGAAAGTGACATGGGATGGGGGGCAGACTGTGCTGGCCGCTGGTGATGTGTTTGCTGTTCCGCCTGATGTTCAACGCAGTTTGCAGGTGGCAATGAGCGGTGAAGCCAGCCTGTTCAGAGTGTGTAATACGGATGATGAAGCAGGCCCGACGATGAATTTTTTCAGTGATAATCGCCACAGCTATTAGCAGCAATATCAAGAGCTATAAATAAGGGAGTAGCGTAATGACAAAAATTTTGACAAGCCATGTTGGGTCTTTGCCCCGCACGCAGGACGTGGTTGATTTCATTTTTGCGCGTGAGAATGTGCAGCCCTATGACGCGGCGGCATTTGACGCATGTATGGCATCAGCCTGTGATGAAACAGTCCGCAAGCAGGTCGAAGCTGGTATTGATATTGTATCAGATGGTGAGACATCAAAGATTTCCTATGCCACCTATGTCAAGGATCGCTATACAGGGTTTTCAGGCGATAGTGATCGTAATCCGCCAGGTGATCTGAAGCTGTTTCCAGGGTTTCTAAAGCGTCTGGCCGATGATGGAGGCACCCCGCAATATGCGCGTCCAATGTGTACAGGTGAGGTGAAATCCAAAGGACAAGGCGAGCTGGAAAGCGATATTGCCAATTTAAAAGCGGGGATGAATGCGCATGGCGCACAGCGCGCTTTCATGAATGCGGCATCGCCCGGGGTGATTTCGCTGTTTTTGCAAAATCAGCATTATAAAACCCGCGAAGCCTATCTTGCCGCTTTGGCCGATGCCATGAAGGCCGAATATGAAACGATCGTCAATGCAGGTATTGATCTGCAACTTGATTGTCCGGATCTGGCACTGTCACGGCATATGCTGTTTGCCGATCTGTCGGATGCCGAATTTGTCGCTATTGCCAATATGCATGTTGAGGCGCTGAATCATGCCTTGCGTGATATTGATCCAGCGCATGTGCGGGTGCATATCTGCTGGGGCAATTATGAAGGCCCGCATGTTTGTGACATTGATATGGACAAAGTGTTTTCGACATTGATGTCAACACGGGCGCGCTATGTTCTGTTTGAAACATCAAACCCACGTCATGCACATGAATGGACCGTATTTCGTGATCGCAAAGCCGAGATTCCCGACGATAAAGTGCTGGTACCAGGGGTGGTTGATACGACAACGAATTTTGTTGAACATCCAGAATTAGTGGCGCAGCGTATTGAAAAATTTACCGATATTGTTGGTGCTGATCGCGTGATTGCCGGATCAGATTGTGGCTTTGGCACTTTTGCTGGTTTTGGCGCGGTTGATCCAGATATTGCCTATGCCAAGCTGAAGACGCTGGCCGATGGGGCAGCTATAGCGTCCGAACGGTTATAGCAGAAAGCAGACAAGTCGATCATGCAAACCCCGTTAGTTCTATTGCCAGGCATGATGTGTGATGCTCGCCTGTTCGCGCCGCAGATAGACGCATTGTCGTCATCATACGCGGTCAGTGTGGCCGATCTGACACAGCATGATAGTATCGCTGGTCTGGCCAGATCGGTACTTGCCGAAACGCCGCCGCATTTTGCGCTGGCTGGTTTGTCGATGGGTGGGATTGTGGCGATGGAGATTATGCGGCAAGCCCCCGAGCGGGTCACGCGCCTTGCTCTGTTCGATACCAATCCACTGGCCGAAACAGACGTCATGAAAGCACGACGTGCGCCCCAAATTGCGAAAGCTAGGGCAGGGGCGTTATCCGAGATTATGAAGCATGAAATGAAACCTAACTATCTTTCGGATGGCCCACATCGTAGCCAGATTCTGGATGTGTGTATGGATATGGCTATTGACCTTGGCGTCGATGCGTTTGTTAATCAGTCTGTTGCTTTGCGTGATCGTCAGGATCAACAAGAGACATTGAAAAAAGTCACCGTGCCAACAATGGTGGTATGCGGCGAAGATGATGTATTATGCCCAATTGCGCGACATCAGCTGATGCATGATTTGGTCGTTAGTTCGACATTCGAGATTATTGGCGGTGCCGGACATCTGCCAACATTAGAACAAGCCGATAAGGTAAATGTGGTGCTTCGGCGCTGGTTGGAGGAAACATGAAACAGGAACTTTTAACATTATTGCAGCAGGTTGATACCCCGACTGTGTGTAACGCTATCGAAGTGGCACAGGGGAAACGTGGTTTCGATAATTTTACCCGTGGTACCATGCAGGCGTCTGACCCGCAGGCACCTGCAATCGTTGGCTATGCGCGGACAGCCAAGATTTCAGCCCAGCGCCCTTCGGTTGACCCTGTCGATGAGGTGAAAGCAAGGCGTATGACTTATTACAAGCATATGGCCGAGGCCGCTCGCCCAACGATTGCCGTGATCGAGGATGTTGATTTTCCAGATTGCGTTGGCGCTTTCTGGGGCGAAATCAACACCACAGTGCATAAGGGATTTGGTGTGGGCGGTGCATTGACCAATGGGGTGATGCGTGATCTTGGTGATTTGCCCGCAGGTTTTCCGGTAGTTGCAGGATCGGTTGGTCCGTCACATGCTTTTGTGCATGTCACCGAAATCGGCACGCAGGTAAATGTCTTTGGGCTTGTGGTAGAGGATGGTGATCTGGTGCATGCGGATCGACATGGCGCGCTGGTTATTCCCAAAGATGTGACAGGTGATCTTTTTGACGCGATCAAGACGTTGCTGGCAACCGAAAAGCTGGTGCTTGAGCCAGCACGGGCAGGCAATTTTGATTATGACGCTTTTGAAAAAGCATGGGCAGCGTTTGAAGCGGCCAGAACGTAATCTGTAGCCACCTGTTCTGAGGGAAAGAAAGTTCGGTCAGGCATTCATCTGGCGGATGGCGTCGAGAACCGCGTCTGTTACCTGTCTGGTGGTTGCGTTACCACCCACATCAGGCGTCAGAATGCCATCAGCACAGACCTTTTCAATGGCAGCGATAAGCCGGTTTGCTTCATCATTCAGACCAAGATGGTCAAGCATCTGCGCGCCTGTCCAGAAAGTTGCCACTGGATTGGCAATGCCTTTGCCAGTAATATCAAAGGCCGAGCCGTGGATAGGCTCAAACATGGAGGGAAACCGACCTTCCGGGTCTATATTGGCGGTGGGAGCAACGCCAATGCTGCCAGCTAGCGCGCCTGCCAGATCAGACAGAATATCAGCATGTAGATTCGTTGCCACAATGGTATCAAGACTGTCTGGCTGTAATGTCATCCGCACGGTCATAGCGTCAACGAGCATTTTATCCCATGTGACATCGGGAAATTCAGCTGCGACCTGTTCGGCGATTTCATCCCACATGACCATGCCATGACGCTGGGCATTGGATTTTGTTACCACGGTCAGGTATTTGCGAGGGCGCGACTGGGCAAGGCGGAAAGCATAGCGCATGATACGGGTCACCCCTACGCGCGTGAAAATAGCCACCTCGGTGCCAACTTCTTCGGGCATCCCGCGATGTGTCCGCCCGCCATTACCTGAATATTCACCTTCTGAGTTTTCACGCACAATGACCCAATCCAGATCACCAGGCTCAGCATTGCGCAAGGGTGAATCAATACCCGGAATTATCTTTGTTGGGCGGACATTGGCGTATTGATCAAATCCCTGACAAATCGGCAGGCGCAAGCCCCATAAGGTGACATGATCCGGTACGTCAGGCGCACCAACCGCGCCAAAATAGATCGCATCGAATTTCTTTAGGGTTTCCAACCCATCCGCAGGCATCATCACGCCATGCAGCCTGTAATAATCAGAGCCCCAGTCAAAATGTGTAAAAGCAAGATCGATATTGGTGTTGCGTTCACAGACAGCCTGTACAACCTCAATACCGACAGAAATAACTTCGGGGCCGATCCCATCTGCGGGAATGGAAGCGATGTGCAGACGTTTCATGTTAACTCTCTTTGTGCCTGTTTCAGAACAGTTTCGTTTAAAACAGGGGCTTAAATGAATACCTGATGCCCTAAAAATGGCTTTGAAATGAGGGGATGGAGCGGCGTGCGGGGGTTCGAAGCCTTACCGATGCTCTATCAAGGTTCTGACTTTCAATGTTAACAATAGCTTAGCAAAAATAGTGCCTAGTTAAAACGCCTTATTTTGGATAACAGTATGGATAACAGTCAAGGTCTTGAACCCAGTTCCCGAACCTGGGAAGTTAGATCATGGTTGCTGGCGCTGTTTCCAATTTTTTGCGATTGAGTAATCTAATGGTTTAGTAACTTGGAACTCGAAGCTTACTTGATTAGCTGGTTGATCGAAGGCTGAGTGACAACGTTTATGTTATTGGCATTAATTTCATTGTTGTTCCAATTTTAGCATTTTTAAATTATTATT
>NZ_CAXBVX010000060.1:0-12788 GCF_963979125.1 uncultured Candidatus Puniceispirillum sp. | reverse complement strand
TGCCAAATCCGGCAAATGAAGCGACAAGGCCGCCCGCAATAATTTTCCTTAGTTCCATGTTCTTCTCCCTAGATAAGGTTACACTCTTCTAGTGGTAGCATATCTGGATAGGATGTAAAACGTTTGTTATATTTCTAATATATATGTTACAATTGTAACAATTTAGACTTGCGGTATATCTCAGCCTTGCATAGGATCATCACATGGGACTACATGACGATCTAAAACAACAACATGCTGGCTTGAGCCGTACCCTTCAAAAAGCAAGCGCGGTAATTATTCGGGGGCTTGCTGATATTCCGTTCCAAAGCATCCGCGATCTTGCTACCCTGACCGATGTATCGCCACTGTCGATCATTCGCCTGACACGCAAATGGGGCTTTTCGGGCTATCCCGCGTTTCAGACCGCCGTTCGCGCAGATTTATATCCGACAGCCACGAAATCATCAGCCGCCGATGATAACGTCAATAGCGATACGCCCAAAACGCATCGGAGTGCCAAGACACAAGCACAAATTTACAAAGTCGCCGCACGTATCCACACATCACGCAGGGTACATATTGCTGGCTTTCGCAGTGCGCAAGCATTTGCAAGCTATATGAGTTATATGGGGCGGATGGTGTTTGACAATTTTCATTTGATGACCGAGTCGGGTCTGGCTTCGGCTCAGGATCTGGCACAAATGTCGCCTGCCGATACATTGATTACCTTTTCGACAACCCCCTATTCAAGCGAAACGGTTCGTCTTGTGCAGGCGGCGCGGTCACTGAACATCCCAACGGTTGCGATTACCGATGATATATTATCGCCCTATGGCGATTATGCCGATCTGGTGATTGATGTGCCAATTTCAAAAACCAAACGGCTTTTTGAAATGGCGCCGATGATTTCTACCATTGAAGATATACTGGAAACCAGCTTTGACATGCTTGGTGATGATGCCGATGCGCGGATTGCCTATTTTGGTTCACGCATAACCGCAATCAAGGGCTATTGGTAGGCCTATTGGATATTATCCTGATGATATAGCTACTTGTCATTCCAGACAGCATGGCGCTTTTCCAGAAAGGCATTAACGCCTTCTTCGGCATCCCGCTTGAGCATGTTATCAACCATGACACCAGCGGCATAATCATAGGCGTCTGACAACGTCATTTCTGCCTGCTCATAAAAGGCGCGCTTGCCAGTTTCCAACGTCATGCTTGATTTGCCAGCAATTTTTGTTGCAACTGCCATCACGGCTTCGGTCAATTTATCTTCGGCAACCGCCGCATTTAACAGACCGATTTCGGCAGCGCGGGCGGCACTATGCATTTCGCCCGTCAGCAACATTTCCATAGCAAATTTTGGGGCAACATTCCGCGACAAGGCCACCATTGGTGTCGAACAGAACAGGCCGATATTGACACCGGGGGTGCTAAATTTTGCATCGGCGGCAGCATAGGCCAGATCACAACTAGCAACAAGCTGGCATCCGGCAGCGGTCGCGATACCCCGCACTTCGGCAATCACCGGCTTTGGATGACGCACGATCGTCTGCATCATCGTCGAGCATTGCGTCATAATAGAGGCAAAATAAGCTTTACCGCCATCAGCGGCCGCCCGCCCAGCAGTCAGCTCTTTCAGATCATGTCCAGCGCAAAAGGCAGGACCATTCGATGCCAGCACAATCACGCGTATTGACGGATTTACTGCCGCCGCATCCAGCGTGGACTGAATAGTAGCCAGCATTTTTTCAGACAAAGCATTACGGCGCGCCGAATCATTCAGTGTAAGACGTAGCACTCCTGTATCGGACAGTTCGGATAACAGAATTTCATCCTTGCCAGCATCTATCATGTCATTGCCCCCTATTTGGTGACGCCATGCATAATAGCGCACAACATTCAAACATCATATCCAAGCCCTAGGATGACGCCAGTTGTTTTTTTGGATCGTAAAACGGTTTCGGCACAACCGTAACGGGCAAACGGCCAACTGATGTTTCAGCAAAAGCGCGGGTGCCGTTATCAGCATACGCACTATCCAGCATCGCCAGAGCTATATTCTGATCCAATCGAGGTGAATAGATAGCCGAGGTAACCTTGCCGATCACCTGCCCATCGCTTTCAACTGGCCAAAAGGTTGTATTTGAGGCCGCAAAAGGCGCACCATCAATGATCAGACCTACCTGCTTGCGGGTAACGCCTTGCTGGCGAATTGTTGTTAATGCCGTCTTGCCAATAAAATCTGCGTCCATATCCAAATCAATCAAACGATCAAGACCCAGTTCAAATGGATTGGTATCGATGTCCATATCGGCATGATAGGACAACATGCCACCCTCGATCCGGCGAATTGACGATGTATGACCTGGCTTCAGACCAAACGGCGCGCCAGCCTGCATGATCGCTTCCCATAGCTGGTCGCCTTTTGAGCCATCACGCAGATAAATTTCATAGCCAAGTTCGCTTGACCATCCGGTTCGCGATACCACCAGCGGAATGCCCTCAAATTCAAGCTCGGTCAGCCAGTAATAGCGTAAATCAGCAACCGCATCACCAAACAAAGCATGGGCAATTTCGCCAGACTTTGGCCCCTGCAACTGAAGCGGGGACACATCTGGCTCGGTGATCGTCACATCCATGTTGGCATTGACCGCAACGCCCTGTGCCCAGAACAGAATGTCGCTATCAGCCAGTGAAAACCAGAAATGATTTTCGCCAAGTCGTAACATCACCGGATCATTCAGGACGCCACCTTTATCATTGGTCAGGATCACATATTTGCATTGGCCAACAGCGCATTTAGATATATCACGCGGGCTCAACAATTGGACAAAGCGCGCCGCATCCGGCCCGGTGATTTCAACCTGGCGTTCAACCGCAACATCACAAAGGATCGCGTCATTGACCAGGTTCCAGAAATTCTGCACCGGATCGCCAAAATCACGCGGTATATACATATGGTTATAAACCGAAAAGCCCGCCGCGCCCCACCGCATTGTTGCATCAAAATAAGGTGATTTGCGGATCTGGGTACCAAATCCTACTGCGTCAGTATTTTGGGTATTTTTCGCCATGGCTTGCCGTCCTTGTCACAGTCTACATAAAGGTCACAATAAATTCATCATACCGTTTTTAAAGATGGTATGCCTTTTGATGTGATATACGCCACCATCAGGTATAAATAGCTTACGGGCGTCCTATTTCATTTCAAAATGTAGGGTGATAACAGTTATTCACACCCACCGCCAATCCGTTTATTCATCTGCTTACGTGACGGCATATTTGAGATGCGCATATCGGTAAAAGCCAAGTGTTGAAGTTCATTCAGATCAAAGCCTGACATAAAATGATTGTTTTTGATCAAGCTATTGGTAATGATCAGTTGTATGGAACCAAAATCTAAAAACAACCGTTTCGAAGATATTGCCCGTCACGCTGGTGTTGGCACCGCAACGGTTGACCGCGTTTTGAATGAACGCGGCGGCGTCAGCCTCAAAACCATGAAAAAAGTATTAGATAGTGCACGAACGCTGGGAACACGGCGTGTTTTGCCCGAAATTGATCAACGGACTTTGCGCATTGAGGCGGTCTTGGCACGTAAACATTCTGCTTATTATGATCGGCTGGCCAAAGCCTTTCAGATGGCAACCAGCTTTGCGAACATTCCGGTTACTGTCTATCGCACACATATTGAGGATGATGCACCCGACAAGCTGGCGGCGCATCTGCGCGATATCGCTGGTTATCGAGATGGTATAATTATATATGGCAACAACCATCCCGATATTGCCACGCAAATTGACGCATTGGCAGGCATTGTACCTGTCTTGACCATCAGCACCGATATTCTGCACAGCAACCGGCATTCGCATGTTGGTATCAATGACATTGGCGCTGGCCAGTCAGCAGCAAAACTTTGCGAAGCCATTTGTCGCGGCGGTGGACAAGTATTGGTCATCGCACCTGAAAAACACGCCCAGTCATTGCAAGACCGGTTTGGCGGATTTACTGAATTTTTCAATGCTATGGATAAACAGAATCAATTGGTCATCATCAAGCGTGAACCGATACTTGATCACACCTTATCGAAAATACGTAATACAGTGCTGCAAAATACAAATATCAGAGCGCTTTATTCGACAACCAATGACGATATGCTGGAAATGCTGATCAAAAGCACGCAGGGCGAAAAACAGCGCTTTGATTTTGTTAAAATCGTCCATGATCTTGATAGTCAAACAATCACACATCTACGATCAGGGTTGATCGACATCGTGATTGATTCGAACCCCGCACGTCAGGTTCTGCGCGCTATTGAAATCATATCGGCGCATCATGGCATGGCGTCCGAAAGCATTAATGAGCTGGTTGATTTCCAGATTTTCACCTCGGACAACATTCCCGAAACCTATTTTTAAAGCATCATCCGGCTTTAGCGAAACGAAAGCCGATAGATGATCGCGGATTACAAAGCATCATCCGGCTATAGCGAAACGAAAGCCGATAGATGATCGCGGATTACAAAGCATCATTCCGACCACGACATGTAACCCAAAAAACGGAAGGAACCAATAAATCTGACCTCATGATGATTTTTCATCATTTTTTGACTGTTCTATTCGGCTTAGTTATTGCTTTGCTGATCGCAACGGAGAGTTAACGATATGAGCAATAATAACACCAAGCTTGCTGCGCTGGCAGACATGCTTGCTGATAAATGGCCAGACCCATCATCGCCCATAAAGTTAGAGCCTCACCAATTTCCGGAAAACCGCATTGAGGCCTATTATGTACAGGACCGCATGTTCGACGCGCTTGGTGAAAATCTGGTAGGGTGGAAAGTTGGTGCCACCAGCGCCCGTATGCGTGCATTGGACGGGCATGATGATGTCATTCCCGGGCGAATTATAGCTTCGACCTGTTATGTCGGCACACATATGAAGTTGCCCATTTCCCGTTTTCCAAAAGCGCGCGCCGAAACCGAATTTGCCTTTCGCCTGACCGAAACGCCCACCTTGCGGGGTACACCTTGGCGTGCCGAAGAAATGGCCGAGATCATGACAATGCACCCTGCAATTGAAATTATCGGCAACCGTTATCAGGTCGAAGGTGCCAGCAAAGCACAAAATTCACTTCTAACGATTGCTGATAATGGTGGTGGCATGGGGTTTGTATTTGGCGACCCAATTCATGACTGGCGCGATCTGGACTTTCAAAACCACATTATCACCTTGCGCGTTGATGATAGGGCACCAGCAGAAAATTTTCTTGGCGATATGCGCTGTGTGCCAGCACAAGCCGCCGCTGATCTGGTCAATCATCTGGCAAACCGCCATATTTGCATGAATGCGGGCGACTTTCTGTCAACTGGCGCAGCAACCGTACCCCAGCCTTTTGCGGCTGGTAGCAACGTTCACGCTGATTTTGGCACGCTTGGCGTGATCGAGTTGGCCTTTTAGAAAGTGAATGGCATGGCAGATAACATAAAAGCAGATATTCTGGTTTTGAATGGTCCTAATCTGAACATGCTGGGTACGCGTGAACCACATATCTATGGCAATATGACAATGGGGGAAATTGAAACTGCCAGCCGTGAAAAAGCAGATAGTCTTGGACTGACGCTAGACTGGTTTCAGTCAAATAGCGAAGGTGCATTAATCACCCAACTACAGCAAGCCAGCCATAGTACACGTGCCATCGTTATAAATGCCGCCGCCTATACGCATACGTCCTATGCCATTCGTGATGCCTTGGCACTATTTGATGGCCCCAAGGTCGAAGTGCATCTATCAAAGAATTTTAAGCGTGAAGCCTTTCGCCAGATCAGCACGATCTCGCCTGTGTGTGATGGCGCCATTGTGGGCTTTGGCTTCAATTCGTACCTACTTGGCATTCAGGCGGTCGGTGGTTTGCTTAATCCGGTATCTAGGGGGTAGTCAGATGGTCAAAACACAAACAAAAGTAATGGTAATGGGTGCTGGCGGCATGGGCGCGCTATTTGGCATGATTCTGGATGAAGGCGGCATGGATGTAACGCTGGTCGATCATGACGAAGCACATGTGGCGGCAATTCAGAAACAGGGGCTTAAAATTTCCGGACTGGGCGGTGAACGTACCCGCGTTATGCGTGCTGTCACCTCGCCCAAAAACATCGATGATATAGATATTGTATTGGTGCAATGCAAAGGCACATCAACCCGAACTGCCGCCGAAAACATGAAACATCTGGCAAAGCAGAACACAGTATTCATCAGTTTCCAGAATGGGCTGGGAAATGAGGATATTCTGGGCGAGATTTTGGGAACAGACAACGTGCTTGGCGGTCTGACATCAATGGCTGGCGCGCGTCTAGGTGCTGGCCATATTCAGGATTTTGACCGCGTACCAACCTATATTGGCGAAATGCAGGGCGGCATTTCCCCACGTGTTGATGCCATTGCCACGGCCTTTACCGCCGCCGGACTGGAAACTAAGCCAAGCGCAGATATAAATGCTGATATTTGGAAAAAGCTGATCGGCAATCTGACCATGAGCGCGGTATCTGGTATTACCAATCTGACCAGTACCGAGATACTCAATATAGAGGCCTTACATGATCTATGTTACCGCGGCCTTGACGAAGCGATCAGCATCGCCCAATCACAGCACGTAAATCTGGATAAGAATGAGGTTATCGCGGGGCTGAAAATGATGACCCAACCAGGCGGAACTGGCGACAACAAATCATCTTTATGTCTGGATATACTTGCTCAAAGGCAAAGTGAGCTTGAATTTATTTATGGCCGGCCATTGGCACTAGCCAAAAAGGCCAATCTGAATGTACCAACACTGCATACTTTATATGGCCTCGTTAAGGGCATCGAAACACATTACGTGAAAGGATAGGCTATGACGCAATCTGATAGCGGACAATCTAACAATAAAACAACACTGACAGGCAAGAGAGCCATCATCACTGGCGGGTCACGTGGCATCGGTTTGGCAATCGCCAAAAAGCTTGCCCTCAGCGGTGCCGACATTATGATTCTGGGGTCAAATGCCAAAAATCTGGCACAGGCCAAGGACAATATCGCTGGCACAGTGGCGACGCACGCCGCCGATCTGCGAACATTAGAAGGATGTGAAAGTGCCTTTGCGGCCTATCAATCACATTATGATACATGTGATATTTTTGTGCATAGCGCAGGCGCGACCAAAGGGGGTGTTTTCCCCGCGCAATCTGATGACGATTTCATCGATGGTTTTGCGCTTAAATTTCATGCTGGTGTGCGTATGTCACGGTTATTTTGGCCGATGCTGAAAGCGGCGCATGGTACCGCGATCATGATTATTGGCGGGGCATCAAGAACGCCCGATGCCGGCTTTATGGTTGGCGGTGCGGTCAATGCGGCATTGGCCAACTATACCAAGGCGTTGGCTGGACAAGGCAATATGGACGATGTCAATGTCAACTGGATCAATCCAGGTCAAACCGAAACTGAACGCTTGCAGAAGCTACTGGAAACACGCGCCCGCGATGAAGGCAAAGCTGTCGATGATGTGCGCGCCGAACGGATGCAAGCCGAGGGTATCCGCCGTCTTGGTCAACCTGATGATGTTGCCAGTCTGGTGCATTATCTTTGTCAGGACGAAGCCCGCCATATTCAAGGCACTGGCATAAGTGTCGATGGTGGGGCAACAAAGGGATATTTCTAATGCATTTTATGCTGGATGACCAACAACGACTTCTTGTGCGTACCATTCGCGATTTTGTGAAACGTGAATTGATGCCACTTGAAGAGACAGTTGAGTCACAAGGCTATCTGGCCGATGATATTGCTGCCGAGATACAGCAGAAGTCACGTGATCTAGGTCTCTATGCTGTCAATATTCCAACCAAATATGGTGGTGGCGGTTTGTCGGTTTTGGACTGGATGCTGGCCGAAGAACAATATGGCTATACCAGTGACATTTTGATCCGGCGGGCCTTTGGCAATGTGTATGAAATCTTGCTTGAAGGGAACGCTGAACAGATTGAGACCTATCTTTTGCCAACTGTTCAGGGTTTGCGCACCTGTTCAGTCGCCTTTACCGAACCAGCCGCCGGATCAGATGCCGCCAGCATCAAGACACGAGCTGTGCGTGATGGCGATGATTGGATTTTAAACGGTGCCAAGCATTTCATTTCGGATGGGCTTTATTCGGACTTTTTTGTGGTCACGGCGGTGACTGACCCTGAGGCTGGATATAACGGTATTTCCACCTTTATCGTCGAGAAAGGCATGTCCGGTTTCACTATTGGCCGCGATCAACCGATGATGGGATTACGTGGCACCTCGCATGTCGAAATGAGCTTTGACGATGTGCGGTTATCGAACACGCATCTACTTGGTCTCGAAGGCAAGGGATTGAAAATGGCATTGGCAACATTGGGGCGGGTCAGGCTGGCACAGGTAGCCGCGCGTGCAACTGGCAAAGCAACGCATGTCATGGACAAGATGCTGGAACATGCCCAAGACCGTAAACAATTTGGCGCCCAGATCGGCACATTCCAGATGATTCAGCAAATGCTGGCAGATTCGGCAATGGACATTAACGCAACACGGCTGGCTTTATGGCAAACAGCAAGCCGGATCGATCAGGGTGAAGATCCACGTGCCAGCATTTCAATGCTGAAAGTCCAGGCTGCCGAAATGCTGGGGCATGTGGTGGATCGTGCTGTACAGATTTTTGGCGGCATGGGCTATTGCCGCGACCTGCCCATTGAACGCTATTACCGTGATGCCCGCATTTACCGGATTTATGACGGCGCATCAGAAATTCATCGTGTGGTCATGGCAAAAAGCCTGATGAAAGGCGACACATCCTTATACAATATCGAATAGGTAATACGGAATGTGGATAATGATCGTTAACAACGGAACTGAATAATGGGTGATAATAAATTCATTTCGGCAGACCAGGCCGCAGACCTAATCCCGGACAATGCCACAATCGGCTTGATTGGCGGAGGGGGCGGACTGGTTGAGGCGACAAGTCTGCACGCGGCAGTCGAAAAACGCTTTTTGAATAACGGCCATCCAAATGGACTGACCTGTATTCATGCGCTTGGTATTGGTGATCGTGACAGCCGCGGGATGAACCGCTTTGCTCATAAAGGCATGACCCGCCGCGTGATTGGCGGCCATTGGGTTTGGTCACCACGCATGCAGGAGATGGCGCGTCATAACGAAATCGAAGCCTATGTCCTGCCTGGCGGCGTGATGATGCAATTAATGCGCGAAGTGGCCGCCGGACGCCCGGGATTGATTACACATGTCGGCCTTGGCACCTTTGTTGACCCCCGCCTTGAGGGGGGGCATATGAATAATGCCGCACAGGATGATCTGGTCGAGGTCATGTCAATCGATGGTAAAGATTATCTGCGCTATCTGCCGATACCCGTTGATGTGGCATTACTTCGGGGATCCGTTGCTGATGAAGATGGCAATATCTCGCTGGAAGAAGAACCCGCAAACCTAGACATCTATGCGATGGCAGCAGCAGCGCATAATAGCGGTGGCAAGGTCATCTTTCAGGTCAAACGCAAAGTGGCACGTGGCAGCTTGCCCGCGCGTGAAGTACGCATCCCATCGGCATTGGTTGATGCGGTGGTAATTGATGCCGAACAAAGACAGGGCTATGAATTGATCTATGACGCGGCTGTATCAGGCCAGAAAACAAACCCTGATGTTCCGCGTGACATGCCGGCCTTTTCGGCGCGCATGGTGATTGCACGTCGGGCACGTACTGAACTGCATGATGGCGCGGTGGTTAATTACGGGTTTGGTATTCCCGACCAAGTGGCCAAAATTGTTACTGCCGAACATGCTGAAGGGCGCTATTACCAGACTATCGAACATGGCACCTATGGTGGCACCTTGCTGGATGGCGACCTGTTTGGTTATGCGCTGAACCCCAGCTCCATGATTGATGGTCCATCACAATTTGATTTCTATTCGGGGGGCGGACTCGACATTGCCTTTCTTGGCTTTGGCGAAATTGATGCACAAGGTAATGTCAATGTTTCCAAGCTGGCAGGTAATACGGTGGGGCCAGGTGGCTTTATTGACATCGCGCAAAATGCAGCAAAAGTCGTATTCTGCGGCACCTTTGATACTGGCGGCACAAAGCTGGCCGTTGGCGATGGCACATTGTCAGTTATCAGCGCTGGCAAAATTGGCAAATTCAAACAGAATGTTGACCAGATTACCTTTTCGGGATCACAGGCGCTAAGTCAGAAACAGGATATTTTATATGTGACTGAGCGTGCCGTGTTCCAACTAACCAGGTCAGGCGTCTGTTTGATTGAGATTGCACCCGGCATTGATCTGCAAAACGATATTCTGGACAAAATGTCATTCACCCCGCTTATCGCCGATACTTTAAAGATCATGGATACATCATTTTTTATGGAGACTTTATAATGTCCCCCGTCAAAATTGGTCTCGTCGGTGCTGGCGTCATTGGCAAGCGCCATATTGATGCGCTTGACCATACACCGCAAGGTGAACTGGTTGCTATTGCCGACCCGTCGCCAGCGGCAGCAGATTATGCGGCCTCATGCGGCGTGCCTATCTATGCAAGTGCTGGTGAAATGGCCGCAAAAAGTGGTGCCGAAGCGATTATCATTGCCACGCCAACCGAACGGCATCTTGACGATGCGATGGCTTGTATGCAGGCAGGCGTGCATCTGCTAATCGAAAAGCCCATTACCGCCACAGTGGCAGAAGCTGACCAGATCATCGCCTATTCAACCCAGCATAATCTGCATGTTCTGGTGGGGCATCAACGGCGTTACTATCCTTGCGCTCATAAAGCCAAACAGATGATTGCCGATGGTGTATTAGGCCAGCTTATTGGCATGACTGGCCAGTGGAACGCCAAAAAGAACGCGCCTTATTATGAACCAGACTGGCGCAAGGATGCCAAGGCCGGTCCTGTACTGACGAATCTGATCCATGAGATGGATCTATTGCGCTACATTTGTGGTGATATCGTTTCTGTATCTGCCGAAGTCACCAACCATAACCAGAATTTCGACAAGGAAGATGCCGTTGCCATCAGCCTGCGGTTTGCCAATCAGGCGGTGGGCACCTTTTTGCTGTCTGACCGGACACCGTCACCCTGGACATGGGAATTTGGCATTGGCGAAAGCGACCGTTTTCCAAAAAGCGGCCAGAACAGCATGCGGTTTCTGGGCGCAGATGCGGCGCTGGAATTTCCTAATCTGGTTTTGTGGCGGCATGATGCATCACCAGGTGATTGGGGCGACGTGATCAGCGATACGCCAATTGCCACTGAGTTCATCGACGCCTATCGGGCGCAATGCACGCATCTATGTGCGGTTGTGCGCGGCGAAGAAGAGCCACGAATTACCGCCGACGACGCTACAAAATCACTTATGGCAACATTGGCCGTCATGGAGTCGGCAACCAGTGGTACGCGGATTAATTTGCCGCAATAGCTATAGATGAATGGGTAAAGATCATTAGACAGGAGAGATAGAGATGGATGATTTCTATGTTAAAATTGGTGATGAATCGCGTTTCAGTAAAACGGTGTCAGAAAGCGATGTTTATATGTTTGCAGGCATTACCGGAGACTTCTCACCAAACCATGTCAATAAATCCTATATGGAAAAATCTTCCTATGGAAGATTGATGGCACATGGCGCCTTGATGGTTGGTTTTATGTCAACGGTCTCAACAATGATTATTGCGCATTGCCGTGATGCTGATGAAACGCCCGTGTCTGTCGGCTATGACAAGATACGCTTTCTAAAGCCAGTTTTTCTGGGCGATACGGTTTCGCTGGTTTATCGTATAACGTCAATTGATACGACACGGCGTCGGTCAGTTGGCGATATCGAAATCACCAATCAGGATGACGCGTTAGTCGCCGTTGGCAATCATATTTTGCAGTGGGTACCAAATAGTTAGGTTAAACGCCAGGGAGTGAACAGATGCAACGACCGCTTGATCTGACCGGACAAACATTCATCGTGACAGGTGCAGCGCGCGGAATCGGGCTGGCCATTAGCGATTATTTTCACAATCTTGGCGCACGTGTTTGCGGTTGGGATCTTGATGATACTGGCATGAAAGACAATTCGATATTCGCCGATTATCAGATTGTTGATGTCAGTGATGAAACCAGTGTCGCCGATGCCTTTGCCGCCACCATAGCAGAAATGGGTGATGTTGACGGGATCGTCGCCAATGCCGGCATTAATGGCCCAACCAAACCATTATGGGACTATTCGCTGGAAGAATGGCAACAGGTTATCGATATCGACCTGACCGGCGTGTTTTTGTCGGTACAACCGGTTCTCAGGCATCTGCGAACAAAAGGCAAAGGCCGGATCATCGTGATGTCATCGGTCGCGGGCAAGGAAGGCAATCCGGGCGCGGTCCCTTACGGCGCAGCAAAAGCCGGACTTGTTGGTTATGTCAAAGGGCTGGCACGTGAAGTATTACCATCGGAAATCACAGTAAACTGCATCGCGCCAGTCATTACCGAAACCGATTTGTTAACCGGCATGTCGCAAGACTATATCAGTGATAAGAAAAGCCGGATTCCAATGGGCCGTTTTTGCACACCACAGGAAGTCGCCGCCATGGCGGCATGGATTGCCTCACCACAATGCAGTTTCACCACCGGCCAGATTTTTGATGTGACTGGCGGGCGGGCAACATGGTAACGCCATATGGTAACGCCATGCGCACACTAACAAAGGCCGATATTTGCATTCATCAGGTCTGCTTGCTCGAGCAATGCGA